>DMGO01000063.1:0-11278 GCA_003449795.1 Gammaproteobacteria bacterium
CTTTGATGAATTATCTTTCTTTTTATCTTTTTTCTTGTCAGTTTTTGAATCACCAGATTCCTTACTTGATTCTTTTTTCTTTTTTTCTGTTTTGCCACTATCAGCAATATTCTTTCGATTCTCTGTTTTAAAATCTGTTTCATACCAACCATCGCCACTTAATCTAAAATTTGGTGCAGAAATAAGCCTCTTTAAATTTGTCCCTGAACAGGCTGGGCAATCAGTCAATGGGGAATCATTGACCCCTTGAAGTGCATCCATCAAGTGCCCACAATCACTGCATTTATATTCATATATCGGCATTTCTTTTTTTATTTAAAAATCAGACTATAAAAACGGACTATACTACTTCAGCAGAGAAAAATATTCTAAATTTTTCACTCCGGATAGTTGAATGCATTGATGGCTTCTGAGTCCAATTTCTGGTCAGAAAGAGCAATAATCATTGAGTCCATATCATCAGGTATTGATGAAGTAAGTGAAATCATTTCATCAGTAATTGGATGCTTAAAATTCAAACGAAAAGCATGCAATGCCTGTCGCTTAAATTTCATAAGCATTTGCCTACTCTCCTCATCCAAACTTTTAGGGAATGCCAATCTACCGCCATATAATTGATCGCCAAGTATTGGATAATCAATATGTGACATATGAACTCTGATTTGATGGGTTCTTCCAGTATCAAGACGAATCCCTAAAAATGTATACCCTTTGAGGCGGTTAAGGACCCTATAGTGGGTCCTTGATTCACGGCCTGAATCTGAAACCTTAAATTTCAAACGATTATGCGGGTCCCTTGCAAGGTTAACCTCAATCATTCCTCCAGCAACCATTTCGCCTCTACATATCGCTCGATACTCTCTTTGAATCAATCTTGCCTGCATATCTTTAACGAGCTGATTATAAGCATCTGTAGTTTTTGCGGCTAAAATTAGTCCTGTTGTATCTTTATCTAATCGGTGAACCAATCCTGCTCTAGGTAAGATGTTTAAATCCTGATTGTAAAAAAGTAATCCGTTTTGCAGTGTACCACTTAAATTACCATGACCAGGGTGTACAACCATTCCAGATGGCTTATCAATAACCAAGATATGCTCGTCTTCATGAACAATATTTAGATCGATTTTTTCAGCTTTGGTTTCTTCACGGTTCTCAAATTGAGGTTGGATTTCAATCATTTGCCGAGGTGAGAGTAACGTTCTGGGCTTAACCTTGGATCCATCAAGTAAGATATTTCCTGATTCTATCCAAGATTTTATCGAGGATCTTGAAAATTGAGTGAGCACAGTACTTATATACTTATCTATTCTTTGGTCTTTTCCTGTTTCCTTGACCATCAATTGAATTTTTTCTGTTTTCTTTTCCATGAATAAAATTATTGTTCGAGATCTTTTGGTTACATTTTAGGCTATAATTCATCCAATATTTAACAAATAGAACAATGCAAAACAAACTATACATTCTTTTTGTACTTATTCTCTTTACGGCTGGATGCAGCAGAGAAGATGAACAAACCGACACAAGGTCGTCCTCAGCGATTATTTATGACAGAGCCGCTAAAGCAATGGCAGATGGTAACTACAGAAATGCAACAAATTACCTGGAAGTTCTCACAACCTCTTTTCCATTCAGTAACGAAGCCAAACAAGCTCAGCTGGACCTAATATTTGCTTATTACAGAAGCAATGGAATGGAAGAGGCAATTGATGAAGCAAAACAGTTTGAAAAAGAAAATCCCACTCATCCAAGGGTTGATTATGCGCTTTATATGAGGGGGCTTGCACTATTTGAAGGGCAGCATAGTTGGTATCACGAGTGGTTCAATGTCGACTTAAGCAAAAGACCTCCTGCAAACACAGAAGAGGCTTTCTCTGTGTTTTCACAACTCATCAGAAGATATCCAAATAGTATCTATGTGGATGATGCAACACAAAGAATGACCTTCCTAAGAAATCGCCTTGCTCAATATGAAAATCATGTTGCGGAACATTACATGGAAAGAGGTGCTTATGTTGCAGCAGCGAATCGAGCCAAATATGCACTTGAGCAATATAATGGTGCACCTGAGACAGTCAAATCACTGGAAATCATCACAAGAGCATATGAAAAACTTGGAATGATGGATCTTGCTGAACAAGCACGAGAAATATATGTCGTGAATATACCCGAAGATTATGAATCGGAGTTAGAGATTGATGAAGATAAGCCTTGGTACCGACTTTGGTAGAATCATTGATTGAGTAATTCTTTCATGATTTCACCAATCAAAGCTGGGGAATCAGTTGTTTTTACTCCCGCGTCATTCAGTGCTTTGTATTTGCTTGAAGCGGTGCCTTCATTGCCAGTAACGATTGCTCCGGCATGACCCATTCTTTTCCCCGGTGGTGCTGAAACACCAGCGACATAGGCAACAACAGGTTTAGTGATATTGTCTTTGATGAACTCTGCGGCTTTTTCTTCGTCTGAACCTCCAATTTCACCGACCATAACAATTCCTTCTGTTGCTGGATCTTCCTCAAAAAGTGACAAACATTCAATGAAATTGAGGCCCTTAATGGGATCGCCGCCTATTCCAATACAAGTACTTTGACCCAGACCACACATAGAAGTCTGATGAACAGCCTCATAGGTCAGGGTGCCAGATCTGGAAATAATTCCTACAGAGCCTTTTTGATGTATAAATCCGGGCATGATTCCAATCTTTGTTTCTTCAGGCGTTATGATTCCAGGACAATTTGGGCCCAATAGTATTGAATCTGAGCCCTTCAACATGGCTTTGACTTCGATCATGTCTTGGACTGGGACCCCTTCTGTAATACAAACAATCAGTCCAATTTCAGATTCAATTGCTGATTTCATGGCATCAGCTGCAAATTTTGCAGGCACAAATATCATGCTGACATCTATTTCTACTTCGGATGTCGCTTCAGCAACTGAATTAAAGACAGGAACATCGAGATGAGTTGATCCGCCTTTTCCTGGAGTCACACCCGCGACAATATTTGAACCGTATTCAATACACTGTTCCGCATGGAATGAGCCTTGTGAACCTGTGATGCCTTGACAAAGGATCCTAGTTTCCTGATTCACCAGAACACTCATTGGACAGCCTCCTTAACTGAAGACACAACCTTTATTGCGGCATCTGTGAGATCGTTCGCTGAAATAATTTTCATCCCAGACTCTTCCAGGATCCTTGTTCCTAGCACCACATTGGTTCCCTGCAAGCGAACAACTATGGGAATATCAATCGCTGTCGACTTCACTGCTTCTGTAATGCCTTGTGCGATGACATCACAACGAACAATGCCGCCGAAAATATTGATTAAAATCGCATCGACATTTGGATTTTCCATAATGATATCAATTGCCATCCTTACTCTATCAGTTGTAGCGCCTCCACCAACATCAAGAAAATTTGCCGGCTCTCCACCGTGCAGCTTGATCAGATCCATCGTTGCCATTGCAAGTCCAGCGCCGTTAACCATGCATGCAATATTTCCATCCAAAGACACATAACTCAGATCATGCTCTGAAGCCTTTACTTCAAGTTCATTTTCTTGAGAGTTATCTTTGAATGATAGGAGCTCTTTTTGTCTGAACAATGCGTTACTTTCAATTGATATTTTTGCATCCAAGGCAATCAGCTGATTGTGATCATCCAAAATAAGGGGATTGACCTCAATGAGGTTGGCATCCTTCTCTTTGGCGATTTCGAACATCTTTTTTGTGATTGAAATAAATTGAGAGTGAACATCATCGGTGAAACCCATCCGGTCTGCCATTTGTTTCAAAGAGGACAATTCTAGCCCCCTCAATGGGTCAATGGTGTAATTAATGATCTTTTCTGGAGACTCTTCAGCAACGGCCTCAATATCAACTCCACCTTCTATTGATGCAATGTATGTCCATGACTCTTTTGTTCGATCAACCAGCAAGCTCAAATAATATTCACTCTGAATCGATGTACCAGACTCAATATAGAGCTGATTTACAGGCAATCCCTTTTCGTCTGTTTGCTTTGTTATGAGATTAGTGCCAAGCATCTCAGAGGCCATTTCATGAACTTCTGCAATGCTTCTAGCGATCTTTACTCCACCCGCTTTACCGCGTCCACCAGCATGAACTTGTGCTTTTACTACCCAAATATCTCCCTTAAGCTTCTCTGCTGCGGATTTAGCTTCATCTGGAGAGCTTGCTATATTTCCTTCTAGTACTGGTATTCCATGATCAAAAAACAGTTTCTTTGACTGGTATTCATGTAAATTCATAATTTGAAACCCAAAAGATTAGTCATAGACTAATAACAAGAGTGATATTTTGATCTAAACTATAATCTATTGAAACCTTTTTTCTAATAAATTTATGAGTAAGAGTATAAAAATAGGGCTGACCGGTGGAATAGCATCAGGAAAAACAACGGTCAGTAATTTTTTTAAGCAATTTGGAACAGAAGTGATCGATGCAGACGTAATATCTCATCAAGTCACAAAACCAGATGGAACTGCTTTTCAAGAAATCATATCTTCCTTCGGATCAAGCGTTCTTGATGAAAATGGTTTAATCGATAGAAAAAAAATGAGGACAATAATTTTTGATGATGCAAGCAAGAAGGAAATGCTTGAAAAAATCATTCACCCAAAAGTCAGAGAGGAAATGTTCAATTTAGTGTCGCAATCAAACGATCATTATTTGATTGTCTCTGTGCCCTTATTGGTTGAAACTGGAATGAATGAAATGATGGATAGAACCCTTGTGGTAGATTGCTCAGAAGAGACTCAAATTGAACGCTTAATTCATCGAGATAAAATTACCTTGGGTGAAGCACAATCTATATTGAGGAATCAAACAAATAGATCAACTCGTCTAAAAGCAGCTGATGACTTGATTGTTAATGAAAAAAATGTCACTTTGAATGAATTAGAAAAAGAAGTGCTTGAGCTCAACAAGTGTTATTCCAAATTGGAATAATTTCAGATAGATGGAACAGGGAATATATGAATTACCATTGAATGAAAGACTCAGAACTTTCATGAGGATCGAATTTTTATACAGCAGACTCAATAATTTCAGCCGGTCAAAAGATCGCTGGCAGATTAGAACAACAATACACACGCTCCTTGAAATATACACAATCCTTGCCAGAACCGATGTCAGAAGAGAGGTTCTAGCAGATTTGGATCGATATATTATTCAAATGCAAAGATTTCAATCAATGCCAGATGCTGACAATGAAATGGCCACGAATTTATTGGAAGATTTGAATATCATAAAAGAAAAAATGATTCAGCTAGGAACTGGTTATCTTCATCCACTCAGAGATGATGACTACATTTCTGCACTATTGCATAGACACACATTGCCAGGTGGTAAGGCCGAGTTTGATATGCCTCGATATAAATTTTGGCTAGAGGGAGATTCAAAAGCGCTAAAGGATGATTTAGATAAGTGGATCAATGTAATCAAACCCATATGTGGCGGGATTGAAAAGCTTATGTGGATCATACGGGAAAGTAGTGAGCCCATTGGCACAGTGGCAGCAAGTGGTCAGTATAATCATCAAATTGGAAAAACTGCTCAAATCTCACTCATAAGGGTTTTTCTAGATAATCCATCTGTATACCCAGAAATCAGTGGTGGAAGACACATGATTGCCATTCGTTTTTTGGAGAGAAATAGTGAAGGAAAATTCCTTCAAACTGATGAGAATATTGAATTCAAATTATCTCTTTGCTGAGTAGATCATTCATCATTGAGAAATCATGCCATGGCATTTCTTATATTTCTTACCGGAACCACATGGACATGGTTCATTTCTTCCAATTTTGTCTTGTCCTCTTATAAATGTCTTAGTATCACTCTTCTTTTGACCCAAATCTGAAGGCTGAAATGCCGAGCCTTGATTGTGTGATAATTTCACCTTATCAATCTTTGGTGACTGTTGGCTTACTGATTCTGCGTCCTCTTCACCCTTAAATCTTGCTTTTGCCAATATACCTATGGCATTGGTCTTGACTTGATCCATCATGAAAGAAAACATCTCGAAAGACTCTCTCTTGTATTCTTGCTTTGGATTCTTTTGGGCATAACCTCTTAAATGGATTCCCTGACGTAGATGATCCATTGATGCAAGATGTTCTCTCCATTGCATATCGAGTTGTTGAATCATTATTGCCTTCTCTATCTCTCTCATGGGGCGTTGCCCTATTGCATTTTCTTTGATGCTATAGTTTGTTTGAAATTCTTGATGAATAACATTCCAAAGATTCTCAGAATCAATGGTTTCATCTCTTTCTACGACACTTTCCAAATCTATATTGATCATGTAATCATTCATCAATGCTTGCTCTAAGCCCTCAAGATCCCATGTCTCTTCCATTGACTCTGGTTCAATATACTGAGCAACCAAGTCCTGAAGGACTTCCTCACTGATGCCATCAATCATTTCACCGATGCTCTCTGCATCCAATATGTCCTTTCTAAGTTGATATATGACACTTCTCTGATCATTGGCTACATCATCATATTCCAAAAGATTCTTTCGAATATCAAAATTGTGAGACTCGACTTTCCTTTGCGCTCTTTCAATTTGTTTTGTCAAAAGATTGCTCTCAATCGCCTCTTCTTGCTCCATGCCAACTCTCGATAACATTGCTTGTGTTTTCTGTGGGTCTCCAAATATTCGAAGCAAGTCATCATCCAAAGATAAATAGAATCTACTGGATCCAGGATCGCCTTGTCTGCCAGATCGGCCTCTTAATTGATTATCAATTCTCCTAGACTCATGCCGTTCTGTACCAATAATGTGCAATCCGCCAGCATCAATAACTTCTTGATGTCTTTGCGACCATTCCCTTTTAGTTTTATCAATCTGATCTTGAGAGATGCCTTCGCCAAGTGATTTGATCTCGGAGTCTAAACTTCCACCAAGCACAATGTCTGTACCTCGACCTGCCATGTTTGTTGCAATGGTTACAGCTCCTGGCCTACCAGCCTGAGCAATAATCATTGATTCTTTCTTATGTTGCTTTGCGTTAAGAACCTCATGCTTGATTTTCTCTTTCTGTAATAGTTTTGAAATATATTCAGAATTTTCAATGGATGCAGTACCAAGTAAAACGGGCTGGCCTATCTCCTGTTTCTCTTTGATATCATTAATAATATTTCTAAATTTCCCATCTTGATTAAGATAGACCAAGTCAGGCATATCTTTTCGAATCATTGGCTCATGGGTTGGTATAACAACAACCTCTAAACCGTATATTTGCTCAAACTCAAATGCCTCGGTATCAGCTGTTCCAGTCATGCCTGATAATTTATTGTATAGCCTAAAATAGTTCTGGAATGTAATGGATGCAATGGTTTGATTTTCTTCTTTGATGCTGAGATTTTCCTTTGCTTCAACTGCTTGGTGTAGTCCATCAGACCACCTTCTTCCAGCCATTGTCCTACCTGTAAACTCGTCAACAATAATAACGTCGCCATCTTTGACGATATAATCGACATCCTTCTGGAATAACTTATGAGCCCTAATGGCTGCATTGATATGATGCATCAAGCGAATATTTTGAGGATCATACAAACTCTCACCTGTCTCTAATAAACCCATACCATTTAGAAGCGTCTCAACATTTGAGTGCCCCAATTCTGTCAGATAGACCTGTTTTGTTTTTTCATCAACAGTAAAATCCTTGGTTTCTTCTTCATCAATTGCCTCTTCCAACTTTGGAACAATTGAGTTCATTCTTTTATAAAGCTCTGTGCTGTCTTCTGCCTTACCGGAAATGATGAGAGGAGTTCTGGCTTCATCAATTAGAATGGAGTCTACCTCATCGACAATTGCGAAACCTAAATCTCCCTGTGATTGGTTTTCTCTTTCAAAAGCCAGATTGTCTCTTAAATAATCAAACCCGAATTCATTGTTTGTTCCATAGGTGATGTCACAAGCATATGACTCTTTTCTTTCCCTTGGATTTTGCTCAGATTTAATACATCCAACACTAAGACCTAAAAATTCATAGATGGGTTTCATCCATTCAGCATCTCTTTCTGCAAGATACTCATTCACTGTGACAATATGCACAGGCTCACCTGAAATAGAATTTAGATAGGCTGGTAAAGTTGAAACCAGGGTCTTGCCCTCTCCTGTTTTCATCTCAGCAATCTTTCCCTGATGAAGTGTGATTCCGCCAATCATTTGGGCATCATAATGTCTTAGGCCCAATGTCCTTACAGATGCCTCTCTTACAACCGCGAAAGCCTCTGGAAGTATTGCATCTAAATCATTATGCTCTGCATACTTGGATTTAAGCTCCTCAGTCTTAGCCAATATTGCTTGATCTGATAGTTCCTTTAATTGATCCTCAAAAAGATTGATCTCCTCGACAATCTTTGAGTAATCAGTCAACAGCCTATCATTACGACTACCAAATATTTTTTTGAATAATTTCTTCAATTGAAACCTTTTTAAACTCCCATGAGCAAATTGATGCCCATAGAATTACTAGGCTGATATTATACTGGTAAGAAAAATAATTTTGCCCAATAGTTCACATCTTACAAACTAACCATGAAACATATATCAGAGGTCATCAATAAAGATTTAGGGCTGAATAAGGAAAATTCAAGCCTGCTTGATGAAAAAACAAAAATACAGAAGCATCTTAAAAATTGTTTTAAAGATAAACCATATAAAATTGAGAATGCATATCTAAAAAATAAAACACTCTACATAGAAAGTAACAGCGCTGAAGAAACAGAAGCATTGAGGTACGAAGAAAAAAATATTAAGAAATTATTGTCTAGAATCAATATCTTCCCTGACAAGGTCAGATTTAGAACAACTATCGGTAACTAAGTTTTACCCAGTGCTGCGGTCCAATATGAAATTGGTATCTCTTTAATGTCTTTTTCCTCGACCTCCTCCCAAGCTGAAGAATCAGCGTAGAGCTTCCTGATCAGTTTATTATTGAGATCGTGGCCAGATTTATAACCATGATATTCCCCCACCAATATATGGCCCATCAGATATAGATCGCCAACTGCATCCAATATCTTATGTCTCACAAACTCGTCCTCAAATCTGAGTCCATCTTTATTTATGATCGTATAATCATCGAGCACAATGGCGTTATCTAAACTTCCACCCAAGGCTAGATTATTTGATCTCAGTGATTCGATATCTCTCAAAAAACCAAACGTTCTGGCTCTCGATATATGCTCAAGAAAGTTCATAGTAGAAAAATCAAAACTGAAATGTGTTAATTCGTTTTGTATCATTGGATGCTCAAATTCAATATCAAAAGTCAGACGATAGCCATCAAATGGTCTAAACTCTGCGAATTTTCCATCCGCTTCAACCCTTATATTCTTTTTGATTCTAAGGAATTTTTTTGCAGCAGATTGTTCTTGGATACCCGCTGACTCAATAAGAAGTATAAAAGATGCAGCACTCCCATCCATAATGGGGATCTCTGGGCCATGAAGGTCAATGTACACATTATCAATACCGAGTCCTGCCAATGCAGAAAGCAAGTGCTCAACAGTCATTATCGATGTTTCATTCTCAGATATGGTTGTGCCAAGATTCGTATCAGTTACATTTTCAGCAACAGCATGGACTTCCTGAATTGGATCAGTATCCATTCTCCTGAATCTTATTCCAGAATTCTCTGCAGCAGGTCTTAATGTCATTTGCACCTTTTTCCCACTGTGCAAACCAACACCTGATGTTTCTATAGTGCTCGCAATTGTTCTTTGATGTAACATGTATCTTTTCCCTATAAATCAATGATATAGGCAGCTAAAGACTATCATAAAGATACTATATCCCAAATATTTTTTTATAAATTTGATGAAAACCAGTTTTGTATTTTTTGGAACAAGGTTGCCGCAGATTTTTGTTTTACCAGATCATCCGGCTTGGATTTATATTTTTCAAGCGCATACAAGAGAAGTCCTGCACCGGTTGCATGCTCAGGCCCATTGATTGATTCAAATGCTCCGCTCATTGGTTTGGGATATCCCAATCTAACATCACAGTCAAAAACAGCTTCAGCCAATTCAACAGCTCCATCTAATTTAGAAGCACCGCCTGTCAAAATGACACCGGCTCTTAAGCTTTCAAGACTAATCTTGCCAACCTCGCTCTTGATAACCTCAAATATTTCCTCATATCTTTGCTCGACCACAGAACCAAGCACCTTTCTGTCTGTCTTTCTCGCCTCTCGATCTCCAACACTTGGAACATCAATGAGTTCATCTGAACCATTGAGCTTTGAGAGCGTTGCAGCATGTTTAATTTTTATGATCTCAGCCTCATCTACAGGGGTTTTTAGTTCATGAGCTATATCCCTTGTCACATGATCACCGCCAACAGGAATAACCTTCGTGGTTATAATTTGACCATCCTTAAAGATTGCAATATCTGTTGTCCCGCCACCTATGTCAATCAAACAAGCGCCCAATTCTTTCTCGTCTTGCGATAAAACCGACATACTCGATGCAAGCGGTTCCAGGACCACTTCTTGAATATCAAGTTCACATTGATCAAGCGATTTAACAATATTCTCTTCAGCTGTCTTCGATATAGTTACAATGTGCACATCTGCTTCAAGTCTAATTCCTGACATACCTATTGGCTCAGAGATTCCATCTTGCCCATCAATCACAAAATCTTTTGGGAGTACATGTAATATTCTCTCTTCTGATGGAATCTTCATCGCAATGGATGCATCGACTGCCCCATCAATATCATCTTGTGAGACTTCTCCTTCATTGATACGAACAAATCCATGGCCATCATAGCTTCTGACATGGCTACCTGCTATGCCTGCAAACACAGTATTGATATCACATTCTGCGATTCCCTCTGCTTGATTGATTGCTTTTCCAATCGAATCCACGGTGGACTCAATATTGACCACCACACCTTTCTTAAGTCCACGTGAAGGCTCTGTTCCTACTCCGATAATCTTCAGCTCATTATCATCATTTATTTCGGCAATCAATGCTACGATCTTGGATGTTCCTATATCCACAGATGCAATAATTTCATTTGAGCCACTTCTTACCATTTGAATATTTACTTTCTTTTTTTTATTGAAAAACCTTCTGTATATCTTAGGTCAATATATTCAATTACTGCCAAATTATCTAATAGAGATTCATCCCAAATCATCAAAAAACGTTCAAATCTCTCACTGACATTATCTTTTCCAAATCTTATGGTGATACCAGGCCTAATTGTAATGCTCCATGATCCCTTAAAATCAAGTGT
>DMGO01000069.1:0-15533 GCA_003449795.1 Gammaproteobacteria bacterium
GGGAGTATTACGGATCATGCACCCATCATCACCGGTTCATCTGTCATCAGTGTCAATGAGAATGGGGTGAGCGTGAGTACATCAATCAGTACCGATGCTGACAATGATACTTTGTCATATACCTTATCCGGTACCGATGCTGCTTCATTCACCATCGATGCCAATGGCAATCTTTCCTTTGTTTCAGCTCCAGATTATGAATCAGATAAAACATCATACTCTGTGACCGTCACTGTGAGTGATGGCACCAACAGTGTGAGCAGAACCTTTACTGTGAATGTGGTTGATGTTGAGGAAAAACCTACATTCACTTCTTCCGCTTTATTCTCTGTCAATGAAAACCAAACATCAGTGGGTACTGCCAGTGCCACAGATACTGACGGAGACGATCTGACTTACTCACTTTCAGGTACCGATGCTTCATCTTTCAGTATCAATGCCTCATCAGGGGTCATCAGCTTTAATACAGCTCCAGATTATGAATCAGATAAAAGATCTTACTCTGTTTCAGTGACTGTCACTGATGGTTCCAATTCAGCAAATCAAGAATTAACAATCAAGGTGATTGATGTTAATGAAGCCCCTGTAATTTCTGATCTAGCGTCATCAATAACAGTCGCTGAAAATGAAACGGATGTAGTTTCAGTCTCTGCTTCGGATCCTGAAAACGGTACTTTAACTTTCACTCTCTCTGGCACTGATGCCTCATATTTTTCAATCAGTTCAACTGGTGTGCTCACCTTTAAAACAGCTCCCGATTATGAGACCAAGAGCTCTTACTCACTGACGGTGACTGTGAGTGATGGAAGCAGCACTATTTCACAAGATATTACCGTGATTGATGAAGCTCAAACGACTGCCTTTACTGGTTACTCAATTGATGGATATATATCTGGCGCAACAGTATTTATTGATCAGAACTTTAATTTTAGCAAAGATGCTGGTGAATATTCTGCAATAACAGATTCCAATGGGGCTTTTACAATAAATGTTAGCAGCACAGATGTAGGCTGTTTAGTAAATAGACCTATTGTTGCTGATGTTCCAGTTGGTGCTGAAGATTCAACACTAGGTACAGTTTCGAATGCTTATCAAATGATATTGCCATCGATAAGTGATACTGGAGCTGGTTCTATTGTGATTACTCCATTTACTTCATTATTTGCTGAAGCAATACTTAGTGCAAAGAGTGAAATAGATGAAGATCTATCTGTTGCTGAAGGGTGCTCTAGTTCAGGAGATAATATTGCAACTAAGATATCTGAAAGAATTGATAGTCTTAAGTCATCTATACAAAATAATTTTGGAATTTCATTTACTGATTTGACTTCTGATTTTATTGCTTCATCTGGTGAGAAAGTTAATGAGACAGCAGCACAAAATATAGCAAAGATATTGCCTTATTTGAGATCAATTGATGACCAGGTTTCAACCGGGCTAACTTCTAAATTTGGAAAAAATATCAGAGCCAATGTTTCACTTTCAGAATCAGCATTAGATATTATCTTTGGGGGAAGTTCATATGAAAAATTGCCTTTAGATTTTAAAAGTATTTATAGAACTGATCCGAATAGCGAAGGCTGGTATCAAGATGAAGTACTAACAGCCAGTGGTGCATATATTTCAGATAGTGGCCGGCTATATCGAGCTGATTGTTCTGAGACAGATACAGAGCTTTGTAGTATTACAGATTTATCATTAAAAAATATTTCAAATGCATCCACATCTTTTGAACAATCTTCTAATTTCTATAAGAATGATATTGATTTTGCAGATTTAGGAGTGAATTCAGGAAGTTTGTATGTCACTGCACGTGATTCAAGAGCTTGGAGAAATAACTCGGCAAATTGGCAAGATAAAAACAATAGAGATCGAGAGTGTCAGAGTGATAATCAGATCCGTTTTAAAAATTCTGCAGTAGCCGGAACATCAACGGAATTTCAGTATTCTTCTTATTCTCAAGGATATCAGAGGGCTGATTGTGATGCTGTTAGGCATTATTACTTTCCCATTTTAGAGACCCAAACTTTTATTGATAATGAAAGCACCAGTATCGCAATATCTTATTACATAGTAGACATCAACCGCTCAGGAATAACAGAAAATCCTCCATATGATTTCATAAGCAATAGGGTGAATATTGATCCTACTATAATGGTAAAAGATATCGCTTCTTTGCCTAGAACTTTCAAAGAAATAAACACTATTAGAAGAATGCTCAATGTTGAGGATTATGCGTTGTTTAAGTATGGCGTTGGCGGTGATACATGCCAGAGTAGTTCCCACTCTTATTTTGAAGCAGGAACAAACCCTAGAAATGACATGTATTGGTATATTTGCTCCGATTATGACCAAGAAAGAAAATATGGACAAGCAGCAAGAGACGCATTCTTTGCAGCATTAAAAGCTGAGTCTACCTTTAGCGAGGATATATATGGCAGCACTGCTCCGACAAATGATACTGTTTTAGGCAGAATTGCTAAACACAGAATAGAAATTGTTGACTATTCAGGCACTGATGAGATTATTTTACCTTTATATCCAACATATGACGCTAATACCAAAACATTGGATTATTCTTTAATTGGCTCAGAGCTCAATTTAGAAAACCTTCAAAACTTTATCGAAAATGGCATAGATGGCAAGCCTGTGGCGGCAAATATATGGTATAACCCTGATGATTCTATCTCAGGGAATGTGCCAATTGTTCTCTATCTATACGAAGGAGATGACACGACTGTTGACAGTGGAGAGGGATATTTTTCTATTGAATTTGAGTTAACTGTTTCGTCATCGGCAGACAATCTAGAACAAGCTGAAATTGGACAGGGTGCCAAACAAACTTGGACTGTTCCTGAGAATGCAGTAATCAAAGCAAAATATGTTGAAGACGGAGTTACCATATCAAGAGATATCGCAAACGGTTCTGCAGACAGTACTATATTGGAGGATATGGGCAGAGATGATGCAAAGATTCAGGGGCCCTCAAATCTTGACCTGATGATACTTAATCTTATTAACTCTGTTTCAGATAAGATCACTGGAATCAAGTCCTTTTTTCAAGATAATGGAACTTATACCTATAAAATAGATATTGGAACTGGCGGTCATTCAATTATCGATTTTGATAGAAATACAGTCGACTTTATTACTGGCACCATTAAAACTGCAAGTAGCCCTTCTTATGCAATTTCAGTAAATGACATAAGAATCAATGAGGGTAGCACAGAAGATTTATGCTTTTATAGGCCATCAAAAGGTGATTTATCTGCCGTTACTTTAGGCTTGAGTTTCACACAGCGCGAGAGACCTGGTAAGGGTGCGCTTGCAGACGACTTCACACTTTCATCAAGCACAGTAGAGTTTGCAGAAAATGATACAAAAGTTTGCATTCAGGTGACTGCTGAAGATGATACATATTTTGATTGGGTGCATTATGCATACTTAGATATTTCCGTCATTACTGGCTCATCTAATCTTTCCAGGAATCAAGTTAGAATTTCATTACTTGATTCATATGGGTACCAAAATCGAATTAGCTGGAAGGAAAAATAATATATTTTTTGGTTGATTTCACTCAAATGAAAGGCATTGGGAAATTTCTAATTATTTCTTTTTCAATCATTATTTTTGACAGTGCTAGATCAGAAATGCAATTCACATATGATTATTCTTTAATGGAGGATGGTTGGAGCTTTCTACCTGATCCACCTGAGTCATTTAAATCCACTAAATCTGCTAAATATTCTATTGGATATGTTGGCGAAAAGTATGGGTTGATTATCGGTAAATCGGATCTTGAGCTTGAGCTATTAAGAAACACTGAACCCAAGGATGTATCCCTAGATGTCACAACTGATGAAGTAGATCTATATTATAATTTTGGTGAGAATGCTTACTTGCAATTGGGTTTTTTCAATCAGAAACCAGTTGATCAAATATTTAATTGCTATGGTTTTGGTAGTCTGACAATTGGGTCATGCGAAGATTCGGATATTCAAATATCATCAACTAATCCAATTTATCAGGATTTGAATGGAGCCCTGATTTCGCTCAGTGCAGAAACAAAGTCATATTCTATCTCTTACATAAAAGAGTTGAGCGGAGTCTTTATACAAGAAGCCAGTTTGGGAATAACATCAACTGAGCACATATATGACTGGAAAACACCCATTGAGGATATCTCGTCACCATTCTTGCTGGGTTTGTCTTTCGAAGGACAAACCTTAGGAGATCTAATAGATCAAACACTTAATCGTCTTCCACAGAGAGATCTATGGAAGCTATACCAAGTCAATTTTGGATTTAAAGGTGATCTCATTCAGAGGGATAGAGTAAGTTTATTTTATGAAGCAAGTTTCAGATTATTTAAGTTTGATGACTATGAGAAAGTCAAAGAAACTCCATCATTTAATACTAAACTCCGTTTGGGCTTAAGAACTGACGTTAATAAAATATCCTTAGAATTTTATGGTGATATATACCAACACAATCTTATAGGTTTTCAACCAATTACATTCAACCAAAGGACAGAGCATCAATTTGATAGAAAGTATGGAGAGTTAGGAGTAAATATTACATATAAATTCTAGAGTTATTTATGTAATAATAATATTACAAAACTTTTATTTTTTGGGCCGCTTGTGTGGCTCATTTTTTTCATGAAAATCAGACAGATAAAACATCTTATATTTGTAGCGCTTCTCGGCCTTTTGATGGTTAATCTATATGTCACATATGATATTTGGTCGCTTAGATCAAATTTAGATGATCTGAACTTCCCAAAAAGCCAGTCACTCATTAGTAATGAGCCTATAGATTCAAATCCAACTATTACGCCTGAACTCACCAATGATTTTGATTATGAATTGATTGGATACAGGGCATCGAGCGGAAACAGATCCTCTGTGATCCTGAAAAAAGACAATAAGGAATTCGTGGTTCAAGAGGGCGAGCTTCTTGAGAATCGATACACATTGACATCAGTTGAAAAAGATAAAGTGACTTTTAACAATATATCGGGACAAGTTTTTGAAATTCAAAATAAGGTTGGGCTAAAGTGAAATTTCAGAGAAAGATAGCTCTAATCTTATTATTTATAGCATCATTTGCGTTTGTTCCTGCGGATAGCCAAGAAACTTACTTGCTGAATTACGATGACGTTGATATTAGATTGGTGACACAAGATATTGCAAGATTTGCAAAGAAAACCATTATCTTGGATCCAAGGGTTAAAGGAAAAGTCACTATCTTCTCGGACTCTCTGCTTGATGAAGAGCAGGTATGGCAGGTCTATTTGAGAACAGCACAAGTCAATGGTTTCAGCACCATTAATGAAGGCAATATTGTGCGAATTGTTCCAGAGAATGAAGCCACTAGAGACAATAATGCTTCAGATTTAGGGGGTGATTTCGTTACAAAAATCTACTTATTGGAAAACCGCACAGCTGCTGAGGTATTGCCAATGTTAAAACCCATAACTGGAAGGCAGTCACATTTATCGAGCATACCATCAGTAAACTCAATCATATTGGTAGATCGAAAAAGCAATGTGGATAGAATTCAGATACTGCTTGATCAGCTAGATATGAACGATTCAGCAAAGATCAGTATCATCAAGTTAGAAAACTTGTCGTCAGTCGAAGCCGTTAGGATTCTAGATAAACTAAAGCAGCAGAGTAATCCCACGATCAATAATTTTATAGCGATTCCATTCACGCAATCGAACAGTGTGATTGTCTCTGCAAGCAAGGTTGTTACAAAGAATATTGAAAAGACACTCCAAACATTGGATGAGGACGTGCAAAATGATGGCACGGTCGCTGTGATTTATCTGAAGTATGCTAAGGCAGAGGAGGTGGCAGCTATTATCAATACGGTTTCATCTCGTTTTGATACAGAATCTGATTCTGAAAAGCCAGTGATAACCTTTCATCAGAAAACAAATTCATTGATTGTCTCGTCTGAAGATTCCAATCTGGATTTGATCAGAAACCTTGTAGCAAAGTTAGACATAAGAAGGGCACAAGTCTTAGTCGAAGCAATCATTGTTGAGCTCTCAGAGACAGCAGCAAAAAACCTTGGAATTGAAACAATTTTTAAAGATTCTGATATTCCAATTGGTATTACACGATTCCCCAGTGGTGAAACACCTGATTTATTAGCAATTACTGGAAATGCAATAGAGGGCGGTGATAGTGCATCTCTCGGAGCACTTGCAACCAATTCACTGCTAAATACTCAAGGATTGGTAGCTGGATTTGGGAACATTGATAAGGATGGTGATAGCTTTGTAGGTATTATTAATGCAATTGCTGAAGATCAGAATTCCAATATACTTTCCACTCCTTCAATCATTGCCATGGACAATGAACCAGCAAATCTTGTGATTGGCCAAGAAATACCGATCACAACTGGAGAGAGCCTTGGCTCAAACAATGCGAACCCTTTTCGAACGACATCAAGACAAGAAGTTGGTGTAAAACTCTCAATCACACCACAGATCAATGAAGGCAATTCGGTCATATTGGAAATCAAGCAGGAGGTATCTGGGGTAGCAGGGGCTCTGACAGCTGGCACGGATGTGGTGACAAATAAAAGAACCATTGAAACAACTGTTCTTGTGGATAATAACCAAGTCATTGTTCTTGGAGGTTTAATTGATGATGACGTTCAGGAAACAGTAAATCGTGTTCCAGTGCTTGGAAGCATTCCGCTGATTGGCAAGCTTTTTAGCAGAACATCCAATTCAGTAGTTAGAAGAAATTTAACCGTTTTCATGAGGCCAAAAATTTTAGCTGACTCACAAAGTGTCAACCAAATATCCATGGAAAAGTATAACTACATAAAGGCTGAAGGTTTATTGAATGAGGAGCGTGAAAGAATCATTGATTTAACAACTGAAAGCCAGCAATAAAGAGATTGTCCGTTATGAATGATGCAGTGACCAATGAGACAAAAGACAGCTTGCTTCCATATGATTTCGTAAAAACAAGACAAATCATTGCATTTCAAGAAAACGGCCACTGCCTTGTGATGAGTACTTCGCCCATTAATCTCACTACTTATCATGAACTCTCCAGATTTCTTGGCCAAGATCTCAAACTACAAGATTGTGATCATGAAACTTTTGATCAATTGATGACTCAAGTCTTTTCTGGTGAAAACGAATCAGGCATCACTTCTGAAGAACTTGGAGATGGTTTTGATCTCAAGTCTTTTGCAAATTCAATTGCGCCAACTGAAGATCTCTTGAGCGGCAGTGATGATGCGCCAATCATTAAATTAATCAATGGCATCATCAGTCAAGCCATCAAACAAAGGGCATCTGATATTCATTTTGAACCTTATGAAGATAATTTTATCGTTCGTTTCCGAATTGATGGAATTCTTAAAAAAGTCTTATCTCAGGATGCAAGAATTGCGCCCATCATTATCTCAAGAATTAAGATACTCTCAAGATTGGATATTTCTGAGAGAAGATTGCCTCAGGATGGAAGGGTATCTTTGTCTCTGGGTAAGAAGAATGTTGATGTTAGGGTTTCTACATTGCCCTCATCCTATGGTGAGAGGATCGTCTTGAGATTATTAGACAAAGAGTCATCTCAAATCAATATTGATGACTTAGGTTTGGATCAAAATGTGCTTTCAAATTTGAAGAAAAATCTCAGGGCTACGGAAGGAATCATTTTGGTTACTGGCCCAACCGGATCAGGAAAAACAACCACACTATATGCAAGCATTCGTCATATCAATGATCAATCACAAAATATACTGACGGTTGAAGATCCCATTGAATATACTCTTGCAGGCATTGGTCAAACACAGGTAAATAATAAAACAGGGTATGATTTTTCAACTGGTCTGAGATCCATTTTAAGACAAGATCCAGACATTGTGATGCTGGGAGAGATTAGGGATGAAGAGACTGCTAGGATTGCCATTCAAGCCAGTTTAACTGGACACTTAGTTCTCTCTACAGTGCATACCAATAGTGCGATTGGCGCCATTACACGGCTCAGAGACATGGGCATAGAGTCTTACTTATTGGCTTCAAGCATTAAGACCATTATTGCTCAAAGATTGGTTAGGAGACTTTGTGAGAACTGCAAGGTGCGCGGCAGTATTACAGAAAGTGATGGCGAATTATTTGGACTCAAGCCTGGAAATAAAGCCTTTTTTCCTGAAGGTTGTTCTGAGTGTGATGGGAGCGGATACCAAGGCCGTATTGCGATTGCGGAATCAGTTTTAGTTGATTCAGACATGAAAAACATGATTCATGCAGAAGCATCGGAACAAGAGCTTCAATCATTTGCTTTTAAGAACAATGCTTCGATACATGAGGTGGGAGTTGAACTCATTAAATCAGGCATGACTTCAGTCAATGAGTTAATCAGGCTAAACAATCAAGCAGAAGATGCCAGCATATAATTACACAGCATTTGATGCTCATGGAAAAAAACTCTCGGGGCATGTCAGTGCTTTATCAGAGAGAGATGCGAGGAGATTGATCAAAGAGCTCAATCTTGTTCCACTGGAAATTGTAGAGTCAATTTCATCTAAGAGAAATATCCATAGAGTGAAAAAAAAGTCACTCGTTCTGGCTACTAGGCAAATGGCAACTCTTTTGGGATCATCTATTCCACTCGATGAGACTCTAAGCATCGTTGCCAATCATATAGATGATAAGCGCTTATCTAATGTGCTTTATTCTATTCGCGAAGATCTTATACAAGGGGTTAGGCTCGGTGATGCAATGGAGAAATATCCAGACATCTTTGATA
The DNA here is from genome assembly GCA_003449795.1 of Gammaproteobacteria bacterium. Classification (GTDB taxonomy): domain Bacteria; phylum Pseudomonadota; class Gammaproteobacteria; order Steroidobacterales; family UBA11654; genus CACPJA01. Next base: position 8,784 of record DMGO01000069.1, read on the forward strand.
ACACCTATATATCACTGGTTTCTGCAGGTGATACATCTGGAAATCTCAATGTTATGTTCACTAAATTATCAGATTATTTAGAGGAATCTGATTCAATAAAGCAAAAAGTAAAATCTGCGCTTGCATACCCTCTGATACTGATAGCTTTTTCAATTATGGTTATTGTGGCCCTACTGGTTTTTGTGATGCCACAAGTTGTTGATCAATTCATCAGATCAGGAATGGATTTACCACTGTTGACGAGAATATTGCTTGGATTTTCGAATCAATTGCCACTGATAGGTTTTCTGATGATTCTTTTTTCTATTGTTTCTTTTTATGGCTTCAAGAGAGTCTCGTTGGATCCTTTAAAATTAATCTCATGGCATCGAAGAGTGCTTTTGATACCGATAGCGGGTGATTTTATATTAAAGTCAGAACTCGAAAGGTTCTCCAGCACAATGCACCTTCTTTTGAGTTCTGGAATCAATCTGGATTTAGCCATGCATGAATCCTCAAAAGTATTTTCAAATAAATATTTGGAAAGTTTGATGGAAAAATCCAATAAGGATTTAAAGGAAGGAAAGGATTTCATTTTATTATTACAAGAGGCATCAATTTTTCCTGAAATATTTATTCAATTAATTTCTAGTGGATTTATTGCTGGTAACTTGTCTGAAATGTTCGAAAAGGTCTCTTCATTCATGAAAACAGAAATTGAAACAAAACGAAGTTTATTATTGGCTTTGCTTGAGCCAATGGTAATTATTTTCATGGGAGCATTTATTTTGCTCATTGTTTTGGCGATACTGGTACCAATAATGCAAATGAATTCAATGTCTATAAGTTAACTATGATGAATCATCAAAAAGGTTTTACTCTAATAGAGCTAATGGCCGTAATTGTCATTCTGGGTATTTTGACAACCATTGTTGCTGTCAATGTGTCACCATTTATGAATCGGGCAAATTTTGAAAAGGCTCGTGCTGATATATCTCAGATTGAGAAGGCATTAGAGACTTATCGTTTTCAGCATTATAGTTATCCAACAACAAATCAAGGTTTGGAATCTCTTATTTCAGCACCCGATGGACTAAGAAATAAAAACTTGTATCCCTCTGATGGATATCTCTCTAATTTACCCCAAGATCCTTGGGGTAATGACTACCTATATTTATTTCCTGGCCAAAATAATAAATTTGACGTCTATAGCCTTGGTGCCGATGGAATCGTAGGAGGAGAGGGGGAAGATGCTGACATCGGAAATTGGTAAGACTAATCACGGATTTACACTTATTGAGCTTCTTGTTGTTCTGATATTAATTGGAGTCAGTTCAAGCTACCTGATGCTTAATACAAATCTGCTTCGTATTTTTGATGCTCCCAATGAGGCTCCAGAACAAATTTTAAGAAACATGTCAGATGAAAGTATTCTTAAAGGTCGTACATTGCATTGGTTTTTAGCTAAAAACGAAGAACGCATCTATTTGGATGAGTATTTCAATGAAGAATTATTGCTTGAATCGAATGACATGAGGTTTATAGATACGATCCCATCAGGGACAGAGGTCTCTATTAAAACCGGACAAGGCATAGATTATCGGATCGATGAGAATATCACGCCAATCCCGATGCTTTCTTTTTACCCATCCGGAGAAACATCAGGCGCAATGATTACAATTGATAATTCGTATGGAATATACAAAATTATTGTCAGAACAAATGGCCAGATCGAAAAAGTTGAAGAATAAAAAGTTAGAGGGATTTAGCTTGCTGGAAGTCTCGGTTGCATTGCTGATTTTCAGTATCAGTGTTGTTACAGTTTATCAGTTGGTTGTCTCAACTCAGATCTCTTCTCAATCAATGCGAGAAAAAGTCATTGCAAGAGAGATTGCAAATAATCGATACGCCATGTTGGAAACCATTGATTACCCACTTAATTTGGGTACTCGCTCGGGGATGATTGAAATGGCTGGCCAAGAATGGGTTTGGAAAGAGGAGACTAAGGCAGCCTCAGAATATTTAAATGAGTTTTCAATAGTCATTTCACTAAAAGAATCTGAACAAGTAATTTTTATAAGAGAGGGCTTCATTGAAAAAAGATAGATTAAATGAAAGCACCAATGGTTTTACCTTAATAGAGGTGATGATATCAATTGTCATCGTCAGCCTCATCTTACTGATTTCCACCAATATTCTAGAGTCATCAATTAGCTCTAGATCTCAAACGCTCAATGCTTTAGAGGATATAAAGAAGTTCAATATTCTATCCAATACGATCAGAAGAGATCTTAGGCAATCAATGAATGTTCCAATGAGAGACATATATGGGCTACCAATGAATGCAACATTTTATTATGTCGATGACTCAGAGCGTTTGATTTTTACCACAATAATCAACCACTCAGACTCTTCGACCGGAAAATTGAGAAGAGTAGAATATCTATTACAAGATAAGTCATTCATCAGAAGGCAGTATTTTGCTGCGAATCCATATTTAGGCGAAGAATATTTTGACTCAGTAATGATGGAAAATGTAAGCGATATCTTTTTCAAGTTTTCAGATGGCTATCAGTGGTTCCCTGAATGGCCAAAAGATCAAAATACAAGTCGAGTCATGCCTCAATTGATTGAAATCAAATTGCTGCTTGATGATCAAGAAATAGAGTGGCTCATCTCACCAAGGATCAATCATGTCTACGAATACTAGAGGGGTTGTTTTAATTTCAGTGATGATGATTATGTTGATCTTATCAGCTATAGGGGTTTCACTTAGTCAGAATTATTTTTTAGCCCTAAAAAGAGAGGGTTATGTAAACTTTGAAAACAATGCATTTCAATACATAAGGGCAATCGAAGTGTTATCAGAGGAGGAAATGAAGAAGCAATTCACACCACAAAGATCCTCCACCAATCAATCAATGCCATTCTTCAGTCAACCGATTTCGGTTCAATCAGATTATGGAGCAATTCTTGCAAATGCCAAAGATGCTTCGAGTTGTTTTAATTTGAATAATTTATTCATTTATCAGAATCAGCAATTTGTTGCCAATGAAAAAAGTATCAAGGGCTTCAAGAAAATGCTTTTACTGCTCGAGTATGATGAGGCCGAGATCGATCCATTGATTGATCAGATTTTGGATTGGGTTGATCTAGATGATGAGCCGAGAACTTATGGCTTAGAAGACTATTTCTATACCGGTCCAGTCAGTCAAGTTAAGCAATATTCATCGCAAAGGCTTTTTTATCATAAAAGTGAATTAATGAGCCTCCCCTCGATCAATTATTTCAACTGGAATGAGATCAAGAATTATTTATGTGCCCATCCTCTGATAGATAATTCAGGAATTAATATTAATCACTTAAAAGAAGAAGACGCTTTATTGCTCGCATCGATCATCCCAGGAATAGATATTGCAGATGCAGAGTCAATAATTCTTGAGATCCCATTGGAGGGCTTTAAATCCTTGGATGATCTCTACCTTGCATTTCCTAATGTTTCATTTAACGAATCTTTTATTCCTATCAGTTTATCCACCAATTTGATTTGGATAGATACTAAAATAGTTCACGAAAATGCCAATATGGATGCAAGAACGTTATTTCAAATTAAAAATAATGAAACGATCATATTGAATAGATTTTATAATGATCATTAGCTATTAAATTTAAAATGAAGCAATATTTTCTACATTCATCAAAAGATAATTCAGACTTAGAGCTGTTTGAGTATTCTGATGGTGATTTATTGCGCTCATCTAAAATTGAGTTGGATGAACTCCAGAATATAATTCAGGCCAATTCAATAGTGAATTTCTTCCTGCCTTCTAATCAATGTATTACCTTTAATGCCAGTAAGAATAAATCAGAATCAGATGAACAATTTAAAGCTCGTTTTTTAGCAGAAAATGAACACGAATTAATTGATGACATTTCGAATTATTTATTTGTTCATTCGAATGCATTTTCACTCGTCAACTTAGTTGAGAAGAAGTTAATTGAGCCCATTAGTAATAAATTAAATCAATTGGGATGTGACATACGGATCTTTCCTGAGCATTTCCTTCTTTATGCTCACTCTGAAGATGCTTGTATGGAGTTCAGTGATCGCTTTATTTTCTCATTTTCAGATGGCTCTGGCTTTTCAGTAAATAAGATTAATTTAGAAAGTTATTTAAATGTGATCAAGCAACAAGATCCAGATCATAATCCAAAAATTATAGGCAATAGCAAGGATCTTCTTAAGGCATTTCTCGAATCCTCTTGTGAAAAGAAAATGGGCTTGAACAATCTGCATGATCACTTCATGAATAATAAAAACTCAAAGTTACCAAACATATTCCAAAGAAAGCTCTCAATGAAATCAATTTACAAAAGGTTTGAGCTTTCTAGTTCCCAGCTTGTCATTTTGATGATATTAACTCTTGGCATTATTTCACTTCCCATCATCAACTTATCCATCATGGATTATCAAGAAAAAGAGTATCGTCAAAAAATCAATCAAACTTTTAAGTCGCTTAGTCCAAACATGAGAAGAGTTATCAATCCAAAAGCTCAGATGGATGAATTGCTTATTAACAAAGCGCCTGTATCAAATAATTTTGAATTGAATGGCTTGAATTATCTGAAAGCATTAGATATTGAGGGTATCTCAAGATCATCTATTGATTTTGAGGAGGCCACAATCGAGCTAGAATTTAATGATATTGGGCAAATCAAATACTCTCTGATTGAAAGATTGATTGAGGAATTTCGATTGAGTATTGTCAAAAATGAAATTGTAGTTCTTGACTCAAAGGTAAGTGGAATACTTAAACTGGAGTATCCGAATGAATGACATCATTAATTTTTGGAATCTTCGGTCGCAGAGAGAGAGAAACTTGATCTCAATTTCGTTTGCTTTGATTGCACTCATGGCAATTATTTCTATATTCAGCTGGGTTATGTCAAACACAAAAAGCTCAAAAGCAAAGATGATCAACGCAAAGAATGATTACGAATATGTTTACAATGGGGCCCTTAGCCTCTTAGGTAAGAAAAGCAATAGTCTTTTAAAAAACAATCCTTCAGAAATCATCGATTCTATAAGGTCTATTGCTTCCGTTAATGGAGTCAGTGTTTCAGACGTTAGTCTTGATGACGAAATCATGACGATCATTTTGAATGCCCAAAAATTAGAAGAGATTATTTTTGTACTGGAGTCATTACACATTGAACTTGCATTGAAAATAACGAAACTTGATCTGATAAGTAACGATGATGAAATGAGAGTGACTTTGGTTTATGGAATCAAATAGTTCATGAAAAAAGAAGAAATAATAAACCTCCTTCATAACAACAAGCCACCTTGCCTAGATACCCTTCGCGGGAGTCTGAAGGAATTTGATGAAGAGAAGCAAATAATGGTAATGGAATATGATGCGATATCTGAGTTTTGCCACTCAGATAATGAAGTCGTTCAAGGAGGATTCATCACAGGAATGCTCGATTCGACAATGGCTCATCTGGTTATTGCACTCAAGAAGTTCCAAAGCAATCCTGTTTCATTAGACATTAATGTTAGTTTTGTTGCTCCTGCACATCCTGGCATTTTGACCGCTAAATCAAAGATTTTAAGAATGGGCAAAAGCATCGTTTTTGCATATGCAACTATGAAACAAAATGATCAGATGATTGCTTCTGCAACATCAACAATCAAGCTAATCCCAGTATCTAAGAGACCACTTTGATCATTAATAAAATTATTGAGTAGATATTGAACTCGAGTCATCGAGTGCTTGTTTGATAATTTTATTTTTTGTGAGGATCATCGTTCCTAGACCAATTATCATGAGCGATAAAAAGGGTTCAAAAGGCCAAAATGGCAACCATAATTCGAAAGATGATGACCAATTAAAGAATGTGAGGTATTCAGTCAGCATTACTTGCCAATATAAGCTCAGAAATGACATCGACAAACCTATGAGAATCAATGACATACCCATTATTTTATTCAATTGATTTTCATGGGATTCTTTTTCATAGTTTGCTTTACCCCAAGCGATTATCCTTAGAAGAAATGCCAAAAAGCCCATCCAATAAAATACATAATCAATCAATAGGGCATTGCCGTAATATGAAATACTCCACCAGTAGACACTGAAAGGATAGGCCCAAAGAAAATAAACACCTGTTTTATGGATGATTCTCCATTGGCTAGAGCTAACCATCTTGCTTCCAAACTTAAAAGAGGTCAGCACCATCACCATCAAGAATATATATCCAATACTGCCTTCAATCTCATCTCTAAAGTAATAGACTTCTGAAAAGTAATAATCATGAAAGTAATAAGACATGATAAAAATAAATAAGCCCTGCCAAGCCATGGCAACTGCAAAGACGAGCCCAATATATTTTCTATTCCTCATCAGCCAGCGCGTGAATGCATTTGGGAATAATATCTGTAATGAAGAAATGGCAATGATGAGATAAATAAAAGGAACAGCCCATCTGACAGAAAAACTGATCATCTCTGATATTTCCGCTCCAGTGATCGATTCGAAACTCAAAAGTGGAACAAACATAAAGGCCGAAATCGGTAACGAGATTAGGAAGAACAGTTTCCAGTTATTCACCCACTTGTTTTTCAATAATTCCTTCAATTCAGACACTTTTTTTAAATTATGATTCAATCAGCCTATACGAGCTTTTGCCAACATGATAGTCTTTTGATGAGCTCATGTTGATCAATAAACTTAAACTCTTTTTTCTATCTTTGCTGCCAATACTGGC
>DMGO01000145.1:0-8535 GCA_003449795.1 Gammaproteobacteria bacterium
CACTCCCATTTTGTTTTTCTAGATTTGATCAAGTGTATACAAATATTATGATATTCTCTATCTTTTGAACTAGTGTGATCACATGCAATTAGGTCGAATTACAGCAGTGACAATAACCAGTCCTGATTTGGATAGGGTTATAGATATTTATTCAAAATACTTGGGCTATCGTTTAATCACATCAACAACAGTAAGTGCTGAGCAAGCCAAAATCTGGGATGCAGAAAATATTGAAGGCTCAAAGATGATTTTTATGAGTCCGGAAAGCTCTAATGATTTCTTTTTTCGTTTCATACAGCAAGATATAGACGAAGATTATGTACCATTTGGAAGTTATGGATGGAACGCAGCTGAATTAATTGTAAAAGATGTAGATCAGTCAGCAGAAAAGTTGATTGACTCCCCTTTTGAGGTGATTGGTGAGCCTGCAGATTTATCGTTCACAGATCAAATCAGGGCAATGCAGATTATGGGACCATCAAAAGAAATTATATATCTTACCCAGTTCAAATCTAAACTGGATGAATTTGATAGCCCCTCCCCAAGATGCGATATTGATCAGACTTTTATTGTCATACTTGCAGGAGAGAATCTAGATCAGATGCAATCATTTCTGCATGAAGAATTATCTGTAGAAAAAGCAGCACCCATGCAGTCAAGGATTCGTGCGATTTCCAAAGTTTTCGATCTACCAGAAGACACAAAATATAAATCTGCTGCTCTCGCAATTAGGGATCAATCTTTGATTGAACTGGATGAAATGCCATCCAAAGCTGGCCCCAGAGCTTGTAGGCCAGGTTTCTTGCCATCAGGTATCTCAATAGTCAGTTTCGTTGCTCATGAGTCTGGTTTGATAGATAAAACTTATGATTCAAATATCCCAAGCTTTGAAAAATTTCAAGCATCTACAATTAAAGGATATACCGGTGAGCTAATCGAGATAATAAATGTCTAGGAGAACTTTTTTTGCAACCTGATTTAATTACTTTATTCATTATTGCCTCAGCAAGTTCTTTTGCAGGGATACTAGCTGGAATGTTAGGTATTGGCGGAGGGATAGTCATTGTTCCTATGATTTACTATCTTTTGACATACTTTGGTTTTGATCAATCAATCATAATGCATGTTGCAGTTGGAACTTCTCTTTTTATAATTATTCCAACTGGATTGAGATCTGCATTTGAGCATTCAAAAAGAGGTTCCTTTAAAAAAACAATATTCAAAAAATGGTTTGCTCCTATAGCTTTAGGTTCTATTTTGGGAAGTTACTTGGCAGGCATCTCATCTTTCAAAGGTCTCACTTTACTTTTTGCAACACTGGCATCAGTGGTTTCATATCAAATGTTTACCAGCAGCAGAAAGGATGAAGCATTAACAATTATTCAAAATCCATTGCTTAATTTCTCTCCTTTTTTTATTGGTATATTTTCATCAATGATGGGTATTGGTGGTGGAAACTTAAGTGTGCCAATAATGAGTTATATGGGAATTGAAATTAGAAAAGCAATAGGTACTTCATCTGCTCTTGGGATTGTAATAGCAGTACCTGGATCAATAGGATTCATGATCAGTGGTCAAGTTGTCGAAAACCTTCCTGATTATTCTATTGGTTATGTGAACCTTCTTTATGCAGCACTGATCATACCTTTAACCATACTTTTTGTGCCTATTGGAGTCAGATTGGCTCATAAATTCGAGAGGAGCAGACTGCAAGCAGTATTTAGCTTATTACTAGCAATTACTGCAACGAAAATGTTTTGGGATATTCTATCTAGTTAAAATGTTAGAGCTTGTGATTCACCCGATGCAAGTTGGGCTTCAATAGCAGCAATTTGAGTTTGTAACAGGGTCACTCTTTCAACTTCTTTTTCTAAGAAATTTGACCAATTCTCAACTGTTTTAACTGATGAAGGGAGCTGGCATCTGATAACCTTCTCTTCAATTTCTTTACCCATTTCAAGGAAGGCTTTTTGAGTCTCCATCTTCAGAATTAACTCATCAAGTGATAGATTTTCAGAATCAGCACATTGTAGAAGTGCGATATCATTTCTTTTATCCGCGTCAACTTTTGCCATTGCAAAGGATTCCTTTGCATCTTCATATTCAGCTGCTTCAAATTCACACATCCCTTTTGTAATATATGATTCATCTAGACGCTTCAAAGAACCTTTTGAAATACCTGTTTTTGCTGAGTTGATACAACCAGTGTAGTCACCAATATTTGATAAAGATCTAGCCAGCCTCATATCAAGTTCACCATCATCGGTCAGTTTAGCTGCTTCCCTGAGAGCAACGATGGCTCTTTCATCATATTTAGATAGAAACCAAGCTTGTGCCAAAACCATCCAATTCTTTTCATCGTCTGTATCAACTTTTCCATCATCTACAGCTTTTTGAAGAAGTTTTGCGGCCTCATAGGGCGCTTCCTTAGAAAGATAAAGTTGAGCCATCATGACAAACTCTGAGCTTTTCTCTAGATATCCTTCATGATATGCAGTTTGGTATGCAGCTATTTGTTCCTCTTCTTGCCTATCCTGGGAATACATTGCAGAGAGTTGAACCCAATACTCTTTTTTAGACCACTCGACTACAAGCCTCTCTAGGATTCTTTTTACTTGATCCATTTGTTCTAATGAATAATAACTGGCTCGAAGTAATAACCACCACTGCTCTTTCGTTGGTCCAATGGCTAAGTTTTTTGCATCTGCTTCTAGACCTTTAATTTCTTCTTCAAGCTGAACATATTTTTCATTACTCTTTCTGGTTTTCTCTAGTTGAAGCTTGATAACTTTCTTTACCTCATTGGCAAGCGATATGTAATCAATATTATTTCGGTCATACTTGACTCTATATTTTCCAGCTGCTGAAGTGACATTCTTTTGAAGCTGGGTAACACGATCAGCATTTCTTGATTCAGCCAAAGATATTGCTTCTTCAACTGATTCAATGGTTTTTTCAAACTGATCCATTTGGTACTGAGCTGTACCTTTAAGAATATAGAGGTCTGGTCTAGGGGTTGTTTGATTCTTGAGAATATCATCTACCGCTGAGACGGTTCTTGGATAGTCTTCTAGTTGAAAGTAAAGTTGTGCGATTGTAGTTCTAGCTGATGATACAAGCCCCTCAGGAACCTTTTCATCTTGAAGCACTTTACGGTAGAAGTTTATAGCCCCTTGATAGTTTTCTTTAAGGTACTCTACATATCCATAAAAATAATTTACTTGAGCTCTTTCGTAGTCTGTGAGTTTCTTGAATGCCATGATGTCATTTAACTCTTTAAGACCTTCTTCAATCTTTTCAGCTTCAATTAATTCTTGAGCAGCAGACAATTTCTTAGCAACTTTTTCAGTCATTGCTCCAACTTTTTTAGTTTTTCTTTGCTCTCCTTCTTGAGCAGTTACATCACTCATAGGGACGGATAAAAATGTGGGCAGTAAAACTAAACTTAAAGAAAGAATAAAAAATAACGTGAACTTCTTCATTTATTTCTCCAGCTCAAATGTAATTTTGTGTTGCACGCCGGGTACATCAATTGGCGTTCCATTGATTACTCGGGGCTTATATTTAAACTTAGACGAAGCTTTTAATGATGCATTAGCAAAAAGACTGCTGGTGCATTCTACAATCTTTCCGTTTGCAGTAGTTCCGTTTCTTGTAACAACAAATTCAACGATACAGTAGCCTTCTATACCTCTTGAGAGAGCTCTGTTTGGATATATGGGCGCAACTTTAACGATTGGAAGATACTCGCCCTCTCCAGCATTAAACCCACCAATACCAGCTGCAACGTCTACATTCGCATCTACAGCTCCTATGCTGACTGTATCCATGCTTGTATCGATGTCATCCATTTGTTGTTCTGGTTCAGGAGGTGGCTCTTCTGGCTCCGGTGGTTTTTTTGGTTTTGCATTTTTAAGATCTAAAGATTCATCTTTTTTGATTCGAACGAAATCTACGAAACGTCCTTCATACTTTGAAGTGATTGCCCCTTCTCCAGTTGCAATAAGTATTTGCATAACCCAGAGTATTCCAAATGTTGTGAATACAGAAAGGAAGCCAGCTGCTGCTATTCGAGTTAAAGGATCTTGAATTCCTATCGTATCTCTAATTTGTTGAATCAGTTCAGACATATTTATATATGGTCAGTTATTCACCTTCATTTGCAGCAATAGATACGTTATAAACGCCAGCTTGTCTGGCAGAGTCCATAACTGTTACAAGTGTTTCAGTGAAAGCTTTTTTATCAGCCTGAATAATGACAGCACCTTCAGGGTTTTCTGCATGCATTCTTTCAATATTAGCTCTAACTGCTCTAGGATCTATTCTTCTTCTATTAATCCAAATTTCATTATTTGCTCCAATTGCAACCAGAATATTGGCATTTTCTTTCTTAACTGCAGTAGGTGCATCAGGACGATTCACATCAAGACCAGATTCCTTTACAAATGAAGCCGTTACAATAAAGAAGATCAGCATGATGAAAACAACATCAAGCATTGGCGTGAGGTTTATTTCAGCTTCTTCTTCTGGTTGTGCTTGAAATAGATTCTTTCTCATATTTTCTTACCTTAATAATTTATTCGTCTGCCGTTAGATTATCTTCTAGATCTTCGACTTCAGATGTTACCTTTTGATTTAACAATGTCACAAAAAACACTCCAGATAAAGCGCCAACCATACCAGCCATAGTGGGGATTGTTGCTTTAGAGACACCAGAGGCCATGGATCTAGCATTCCCAGAGCCTGAGATAGCCATTACATCGAATACTTGTATCATCCCAGTAACTGTTCCCATCAGTCCCAGTAACGGACAAAGGGCCACTAGGGTCTTGATGATCGATAGATACTGATTCGCAGACATTGAAAATTCAGAGATCATCTGTTCTCTAATTGCTTCTGAATTCCATGACTTCTTATTTGATCGATTGCTCCAGTTTGCTTGTATAGAAGTTTTCTGTGTTATTAATCCTGATTGGAAAAATGATATTCTCTCGAGGATTAACATCCACATTAGGAATATCACAAGAGCAATTATATTCAGGACTTGTCCTCCCATCTCTAGGAAGTCTCTGACTGCTATAATTACATCACCCATCTTAATGATCCTCTTGGTTATTCAAATTATGAGGACTTTTCAGAATGACTTGCAATGATTCCAGCTCCTTGCTCCTGAATGATCTGGCTTACTCTTCTGCTTCTTCCACTTACAATGGTATGAAGAAGAGTAGTTGGTATAGCAACTGTCAGACCCAGCACAGTGGTAACCAATGCTTGTGAAATACCACCAGCCATTAGTTTAGGATCACCTGTTCCATAAAGTGTAATAGCCTGGAAGGTATTGATCATTCCAGTTACTGTTCCAAGAAGTCCCATTAATGGGGCTACAACAGATATTACTTTTATGATTAATAAGCCTTTGTTTAGCTCTGGCGTTTCCTTGAATACAGCTTCAGCCATTTTCAGTTCCAGGGTATCTGTGTCGACACTCTTGTTTTCTTCGTAAACATTTAGAACTCTTCCAAGTGCATTGTCAGTGCTGATTACATCGCTATTCAATTGAGCTGTAACTTTCTTATCAACATCAATCAGGATATATAGCCTTTGTATAGCTATTCCAACACCAAATGCACCAAGTAGTAAGACGAGATAACCGACAATACCACCTTGTTGCACTCTCTCCATGAGATTGGGTCGTGCTACCAATGATGCCAGCACACCTCCAAGTGTTGGGTCAACACCAAATGAAACTTTCTCATCGCCAGCTTCAAAAACATTTGAGGTACTGCTTGTGTACCTTCTACCTTCGGGCTGTCTTGGAATTTCAGTTACATTACCAGTTTCAGGGGAGTATGTTAGATACTTTCCATCTGCGACTATGTTAAATGCACCTACTCTAACCACTTCAGTTGATTGCTTGCTTCCATTGGTATCAATTACGTCTGTCGTGAATTTGACGACTTTTCCTGACTCAGTCATTTCCCTTTGAAGCTCAAACCAAAGCCTTTCAATCTCTTCAATAGATGGAAGCTTTGAGTTACTTCCAATTTTCTTAGCCAAATCTTCTAGAAATGGACTACGATCAGGATATTGGACATTTGTTAATGAATTATCGAACCTTGTTCTGGCATCACCAGCAACTTGCTGCATAACACCAAAAAGTTCTTTAAGGGCACCAAGTCTTTCAGTAAGCGTATCTTGAAGAATATTTAATTCTGCCTCATTTTCTTCAAATAGTGCTTCTAATTGAGTGCTTCTATTTTCTTCAGTTATTTTTGTTGCATCAGCTTCAGATAAAAGTTTTTCTTGTTGATCCCTTTTCTGTCTAAACTCTGCTTCTCTCTTCTTATTTTCAGAATTGTCGTTAATTTTTCCCTGTTCTACATTTTCGAGCAATTGATCAACAGTTAAAGCTGATTGTTGAGCAAACAGTGGGCTATTGATTAGACATCCTAAAACTATGAATAAATATGTTTTCTTCATTTAGAGTACCTCCGCACTATCAACTGGGATGATAACCAGATCAGGTGCAACCTGTTTCTTAGCTATGCTCAAACCCATTTTAATCTCATTACGATTATCACTTGCATCTTCCCACTGCTTGGTTTTTTGATTCCAGACACCCGATACTTTTCCATCTACAGATTGATACATAAATGCTACACGTCCAACTCGGAGGAAATCTAGTTCAAGGGTTTTGCCATCAACTTCGAGTGTATCCTTATAAGTTTCAATGGTTTTCCCGTAATCATTTTCTATTTGATAGGCCTCAGTAACCTTTCTGAACTTTTCAGCAACCGTGACATCTTCTCTTTGCATAATTTCTTTGAGTGTATCAACTCTCTTTGTTCTCTCATCTAGCAAAAAGGGAACATCGAGTTGTACGAATTGATCAAGAGAATCAATCATTTTTGTCATCGTGGGGACAATCTGTCTGTTAATGACTGATACGAGCACAATAGATTTTTCCAAGTCGACCTTAACTCTAGCCTGATTTTCAATTTGAAGTTCTAATAGTTTGTTATAGATCTGAAGACCGTCGATTTCTTTGAGTGTTGCCCTATATTGATCAACTAATTTATTTGTTTGATCACTTATTTTGTCAACACGCTGTTGAGATTCTTGAGCCAATAATGTCCTTTCTGTTTGAGCAGTTAGTATTTGGCTCAAAGTTTCAGCAGGAACCATCATTGGAATGGATACTAGTAGAAGACTACCTATAATCAGTTTGGTAGTAATTTTATGTTTGTTCATAAAAACATTCCCCAAATGGTTTATTTTGAAGTCTTGGGTACACGTCCCAAGGAAGAATTGATGATAGCATAATCAAAAAATACTCCAAAGGCTAATGACAAAAATATTACTAAAAAAAATCTTGTAATTTTATTCGATATATATTTTTGGATATATCCATATACACACTCTATTTATTGGTTACATAGTCATAATAAATGTTCAGAAGAAACTATAATAAATGTTGACAAAAAGCCTGACTTCGATGAATATTTGCGAATGAAAAGTATGAATAACAATGAAGTTTTAATAACTAGGTACGGGTCAGAAGAGATTTTACTGAACCTGCTGCTAATTTGTCACCCAGGGGCAAGATAGAGTTTTTTTACTTTAAAAGAATTTTTGAGGCCCCGCAAAAAGCGGGGTTTTTTTTATAAATTAATAAAAAGGAGTACAACTGATGCAAATTTATTATGACAGTGATGCTGATCAGAATATCGCTAAAGGGATGGAAATAGTCATCATTGGTTATGGATCGCAAGGACATGCTCATGCAAACAATCTTAAAGATTCAGGCGCTAATGTTACGGTTGCTCTTAGAAAAGAATCTGGATCATGGGCAAAAGCTGAAGCTGCTGGTTTTGATGTCAAAGAGGTAGGCGAAGCTGTACCCAATGCAGATCTTGTCATGATGCTTATTCCAGATGAGAAACAATCAGCTATGTATGAAAATCATTTAAAAGACAATATAAAAGATGGAGCAGTTCTGGCATTTGCTCATGGTTTTAATATCCACTTTGAAATGATTATTCCTAGAGATGATCTGGATGTAATTATGGTTGCACCGAAAGGCCCAGGCCATACTGTTCGATCGCAATATGAATCAGGAGCAGGAGTGCCTTGCTTACTTGCCGTGCATAGAAATGTCTCCGGAAAAGCAAAAGATGTTGGGCTTTCATATGCATCTATGATTGGTTCTGGCCGAGCCGGAATTATTGAAACAAATTTTAAAGATGAGACTGAAACAGATCTATTTGGAGAACAAGCGGTCCTTTGTGGAGGTTTAACATCACTTATTCAAACTGGTTATGAAGTTCTGGTAGAAAATGGTTATCCACCAGAAATGGCATATTTTGAATGTCTTCATGAAGTAAAATTAATNNAGATGATCTGGATGTAATTATGGTCGCACCAAAAGGCCCAGGCCATACTGTTCGTTCGCAGTATGAATCAGGAGCAGGAGTACCATGCCTATTGGCAGTGCATAGAAATGTCTCGGGGAAAGCAAAAGATGTTGGGCTTTCA
>DMGO01000145.1:8719-8880 GCA_003449795.1 Gammaproteobacteria bacterium
CATGAAGTAAAATTAATTGTTGACCTCATTTATGAAGGTGGTCTTCAGAATATGAGATATAGCATTTCCAATACTGCAGAGTATGGAGATTATGTGACAGGACCAAAGATTGTGAATGAAAACACAAAGGAAACGATGCAGAAGATATTGACTGAGATTCA
>DMGO01000015.1:0-6642 GCA_003449795.1 Gammaproteobacteria bacterium
CTCACTGAATTCTTTATGAGATTCTACATCATCCAAACTGATACCAAGAATTTGCGTATCTAGATCATCGAACGCAAAGATATTATCTCTGAAGTTACAAGCCTCAGTGGTACATCCTGGTGTTCCATCCTTTGGATAAAAGAATAGAACCACGTATTGCCCTTTATAATCTTCAAGGGTATGCCAATCACCATTTTGGTCTTGGAGTTTAAATGTTGGAGCTATTTCACCTACAGCAGGCTGTG
Source organism: Gammaproteobacteria bacterium (assembly GCA_003449795.1). Taxonomy (GTDB): domain Bacteria; phylum Pseudomonadota; class Gammaproteobacteria; order Steroidobacterales; family UBA11654; genus CACPJA01. Next base: position 246 of record DMGO01000015.1, read on the forward strand.
AGTCGGTGTAAGCATCTGCCCAGACAAAAATTGAGATCACTGCTGTCAATGACAATAGTTTTAAAAAGTGGTTTTTCATAAATCATTCCTCAAGTTCGTTGTACTACTCTAGAACATGTGTATAAATTAGTCTACATGGAATCTTTCGATCATAAATTGGGTTTGGTTTTGCCCGGAGGTGGGGCAAGAGGGGCATACCAAGTTGGTGTCTTAAAGGCGATCTCAAACATTCAAGGAAGCATTGAAAAATCACCATTTGATGTGATCAGCGGAACATCTGCTGGAGCAATCAACGCAAGTATGATTTGTAGTGAAATAGAGAATTTTCATGAATCTGTTCTGAAACTGGAGAATATATGGGGAAATTTCTCTACCAATCAAATTTATAGGACTGAGAAGTTGTTTATGCTGAGACAGAGTTTCCATTGGTTGTTAACTTTAATCAGTGGCGGAGTACTTACGAAGAATCCAAGATCACTACTAGATAATCAGCCATTAAGAGACCTACTAAGAAACGCAGTCGATTTCAAATCCATAAATCGCAATATATACTCAGGGCAACTTTGCGCACTGATAGTTACTGCAGCATCTTATGAGCAAAAAAAATCGGTATCATTTTTTACAACAAGTACTAGTGTAGAGAATTGGCATAAGGTAGGAAGGTCCAGTAGGAAAACAGAAATCAATGTTGATCATTTAATGGCAAGTGTAGCGCTTCCCTTAATCTTCCCAGCGGTTAGAATTGATGGAGAGTACTATGGAGATGGAGCAATGCGTCAAGAAACCCCTCTTTCCCCAGCCATTCGGTTGGGGGCTACAAATCTTTTGATCATATCTACTGAGTCACCCAAGGATAATGACATTAACCCTTCTGAAAAAGATTACCCAAATTTTTCTGAAATTGGAGGATACATTCTGGACGGTTTGTTTTCTGGCAGCCTCTACTCTGATCTAGAACGCTTAGATCGCATCAATCAAGTCATCTCTCTGAGTAACAATCAAAAGGTTCAAACCAATACAAAAGAAATGAAACATATAAATTATTTGGTTATTTCCCCTTCTATTGATTTTAGTGAGATTGCCTATAATTGTTACAAAGACTTGCCCTTAAGTTTAAGAATGCTATTCAAAGGCATAGGGATTAAGAAAGATAACAATTCTGATTTATTGAGTTTCTTATTATTTGAATCCAGTTTCTCTAAATCGCTCATAGATTTAGGATTTTCTGATGCAATGAACAAAAAAGATGAGATCAGCGATTTCCTCAAGATCTAAAGCAAGAGTAAGGTGGCAAGACCCAGAAAAGTTACAAAGCCGAGCACATCTGTCAATGTTGTCATCATCACTCCACTGGCCAGAGCAGGATCGATTCCAATTCTTTTAAGCAGGAAAGGAATAGTGACTCCTGCAATTGCTGATGCAAATATATTCAGAAGCATTGAGACACCAACGATGATTCCTATTTCCCACGTAGTTTGAAACAGCAAAACGGCAAAACAAGAAACAAAAATTGCCCAAAATGTTCCATTCACCAATGAAACCATCATTTCTTTTGTAAGCAATCGTATTGCATTTGAGCTTTGAATCTTGCCCATCGCAATCCCTCTTATTACCAATATCAGTGTTTGATTTCCTGCCACCCCACCCATACTGGCAACAATCGGCATCAGCACAGCGAGAATAACAATCTGATCAATTGTCGATTGAAATAGGCTTACCGCAGATGCGACAATAAATGCAGTAAATAAGTTTGCCCCAAGCCATACTGCTCTTCTTCTTGAGCTTAAAAAAATAGGAGCAAAGATATCATCTTCATCATCAAGGCCTGCCATATTAAAAATTTCACTATTGGCTTGGTCCTGAATTGCATCAACCACATCATCTACCGTGATCTCACCTAATAGTTTATTTTCATCATCCACAACAGGAAGTGAGATCAAATCGAGGTTTTGAAATGTTGATATGACTTCATCTGCTGAGGAAGATGCGCCAATCGGGTTGACCCCAATGTCCATGATTTGCTCAATTGATATTTCCGTGTCTTCATTAAAGAGATCTAACAACTTCACTGAGCCAATGTATTCATTATTCCGATTAATGACATAAATATAGTTCGTATTTTCTGGCAGTTTATTCAGTGACCTTAGATACCTTATGAGACTCTTGATATTCAGACCTCTTCTGATTGATAAAATGTTTGGATTTGTTAACCCGCCAGCAGTATCCTCATCAAATGACATAACTGATTCAAGCCTGACTTGATCCTGCCTATCGAGTGCTCGTATAACCTCATCTGTAATTTGATCAGGTAAATCATTCAGAATATCTGCTAAGTCATCTAGCTCAAGGTCTTGTGTTGCTGCAATGATCTGGTTCGTATCCATTTGATCAATTAGATTTTGACGAACATCGTCAACAAGTTCTTTGAGTACTTCACCTTCATCTTCTTGATCAACCATGCGCCATAGGATTTCTCTATTTCTCTGCTCCATTGCCTCAAGCAGTCTTGCAATCTCATACGGGCTGAGTGATGAGAGTTTGGTGCGAATTCCGATTGATCTCTCTTTTTCAAGGTCATGAAGAAGTTGAGTTAGGTTTTTTTCAGTGATTGACATTTTTTTCTCTAATTTAATCAATCTGCCAAAAAGAAAGAGAAAAATCTATCTACATCTTAAAGCTTTCGCCAAGATATACTTTCTTCACTTGTTTATTCTCCAGAATTTGATCAGGCGTTCCATACGCAATCGATGTTCCTTCATTGACAATATAACCTCGATCACAAATACCCAATGTTTCTCTGACATTATGATCCGTAATGAGTATCCCAATACCTTCTGATGCCAGTGATTTGATTATCCCTTGTATATCGAGTACAGAAATAGGGTCGACACCTGCGAATGGTTCATCTAGGAGTATAAATTTGGGTTTAATCGAAAGCGTTCTTGCAATTTCTACTCTTCTTCTTTCGCCTCCCGAGAGGCTCATTCCGCTTGTATTTCTGACTTCATTCAGATTGAGTTGATCAAGAAGTTTCTCAAGGATTTCTGATCTTTTAGCTTGCGTTAGATCGTTTCTCAGCTCAAGGACAGCAAGAATATTTTCCTGAACTGTGAGTTTTCTGAATACAGAGGCTTCTTGAGGTAGATAGCCTATTCCAATCTTTGCTCTTTTATGAATTGGATAGCTTGTGATATCTACATCATCCATTGTAATTTTACCCCGAGTACAAGAAACCAAGCCAACAGTCATATAGAAAGCCGTGGTCTTTCCTGCCCCATTCGGTCCAAGCAATCCAATGATCTCACCACTCTTAACATTGAAGCTTAAGTTATTTACCACTTTTCTTGAGCGATATTTTTTTTCCAGTGATTCTGCTATTAAAATACTCATGATTGTCTATTGCATCGAATTTGAAACATTACTTGTTCTAAATTTAATTTGATTTTCTTGAAGTGTTGCATTGATTCCATAAGCTTCAATCATATTATTATTTATTGTAATTTTTACTTTTTTATTTGTTGCAATAGTCATCTTGTTCGGATTTATTTCGATATATTCTGTTTCAATAATTGATGGTCTTAAGGTTGAGTAATTTCCAATCACAACATTACCTCTTAATACAAGAAGGGTTCCATTCTCATACATTTCACCTCTATCAGAAGAGATTCTCCAGTCATTTAGGTCATCTGCATAATATTTGAGTTCCACTTGCTCGAGTATTATCTGGTCATCACCACTTTCTGTGCTGGCTTTCTTAGAAAAGACTCTATAACTTAAAATACCCATTTGATCAGAGCCGAAAAATTCTGCATTTTTTATGCTATAAATCTTTTCGCTTGATTCAAGAGATCTCTCTATTTCAAGTTCATTTGTAGACAGGTAAGCCAGATAGCTTCCAGTTGCTAAAAAAAGCAGAAGGATTAATTTAAAGAAAAAACCAAACACAAAGCTCTTTTCACATCAGGCCAGCCCTGAATAGATCATGAATATTCAGAGCTCCTATGACTTTATTTTCTTTGGTTACGATAATTGATGTGATCTTCTTTTCTTGAATAAGGCTTACTGCATTATAAGCAAGAGTATCTGCGGAAAGCACAAAAGGTTTTGCTGTCATGACATCAGACATCTTAGTTGCTTTGATATCTATGTTTGATTCTAGTGTCCTTCTGAGGTCTCCATCAGTAAAAATTCCAGCAAGTATATTATCTTTATCAACCACAGCTGTCATTCCCAATGCTTTTTGTGACATTTCAATAAGGCCAGTTGATAGTGAATCATCTGAGCAAACAACAGGTATTTCTTCACCAGTATGCATGATGTCACCGATGCTAAGCAGCAGCTGTTTCCCAAGTGAGCCTCCCGGATGTGATTTGGCAAAATCTTCTTTTGTGAATCCTTTGCGCTCAAGAAGAGCAACGGCAAAAGCATCCCCAACTGCCAATGCCGTGGTGGTACTGGCCGTGGGAGCTAGATTCATTGGGCAAGCCTCCTCATCAACAGGAACATGGATATGGATGTCTGACTCTAAGGATAATTTAGAATCAATATTTCCCGTAAAAGCAACAATCTTGATTTCTTTCTTCTTGAGATACGGAAGCAATGAAATAATTTCCTCAGTTTCTCCAGAATAAGAAAATATTAATACAATGTCTTTTTCATCTATCATCCCAAGATCACCATGGATTGCTTCACTTGGATGAATAAAGTAAGAAGGTGAACCAGTACTTGAAAGGGTTGCAGCGATCTTATCTGCAATATGCCCTGACTTTCCCAGACCCATTACAATCAATTTTCCAGAACATTGAAGGCATAACTCGCATGCATCAACAAATGCTTGATCAATATGATCAATTTGTTTTGTAAGCGCTTTGGATTCAATTTCCAAAACCTTTTTCGCAACAGCGATGTAATCAAAATTTGTCATGAAGGTTCAAACAAAAAGTATAATGGCTCTATCTTTATATAATCTCAACGAATTAAGAATATAATAAATAGAATGAATCCTGAACAAATAACTCAATTAATACAGTCTTCAATCCCAGATGCAGATGTATCTGTCTCAAGTGATGACAATGTTCATTTTACTGCGACTGTGATTTCACCTTCCTTTGAGAATCTTTCTTTGATCGAAAGGCATAAGATGATTTATGCTTCTCTTGGAGACAATATGAAGCAGGAAATCCATGCGCTCAGTATCGATGCAAGGGTGCCAGGCACTAGCTAGAAAATACCATTGAAAAAATTAGCAATTAATGGTGGATACCCCCTTAATGGGTCCATAAAAATATCAGGCGCTAAGAATGCAGCATTACCTATGATGACTGCATCTATTTTATCAGATCACAATATTGTCCTTAATGGCATTCCTGACCTAGCTGATGTCAAAACAATGATTACTCTATTGGAGTCTATGGGAATAGAGGCAAATATAAACCACAAAGGTTCTCTTACATTAAATGCCTCTGGAATTGATTCAAGATTTGCATCATATGAGCTGGTTAAAACAATGAGGGCATCAATCATGGTCCTTGGGCCATTGCTCGCAAAGTATGGAGAAGCAAAAGTCTCTTTGCCTGGAGGCTGTGCTATTGGAGCTCGACCGGTTGATCTCCATATAAAGGGATTAGAAAAATTAGGAGCAAAGATAGAAATCAAAGACGGATATCTACTGGCCTCCGCAGATCGATTGATAGGTTCATCATATTGTTTTCCAAAAAAGAGCGTCACCGGAACCGCGAATATTTTGATGGCTGCAACCTTAGCAGAGGGAGAGACAAAAATCGTCAATGCTGCTTGTGAACCAGAAATCGTTCAACTTGGGGGGCTTCTGAATGCCATGGGAGCAAGAATTGAAGGTCTAGGAGAAGATTGCATAACAATTCAAGGTGTACAAAATCTTTCGCGCGCTGAAATTGAAATTATTCCAGATCGAATCGAGGCAATCACTATGATTATTGCTGGAATCATAACTCAAGGTGAGCTCAAGATTGAAAATATCAATCCTTCACATATAGAGGAACCTATTGAGCTAATCAGGCAATGCGGTGCAAAGCTTGAGATATCTGAGCAGAGTTTATTTGTGAAAGGCTCTGATGAGATTCTTCCCATTAGTTTTGAGACCGAACCATATCCAGGAATACCAACAGATATTCAGGCGCAACTGATGGTATTGAATACTATTGCAAAGGGTGACTCTAAGATCACTGAGACGATTTTTGAGAATAGATTTATGCATGTTCTAGAACTCAAAAGAATGGGTGCGAATATTGGAATTAATGGAAGTACCGCAAAAATAAGGGGCGTTACAAGATTATATTCAGCACCTGTAATGGCAACAGATTTAAGAGCTTCTGCAGCTTTAATTCTTGCCGGTCTTATTGCAGAAGGAGAAACTGTG
>DMGO01000138.1:0-3752 GCA_003449795.1 Gammaproteobacteria bacterium
GGCAGATTTAATTCGATGCTTGAGTCAACATCTCCCAGTTCTGGTGTTTCAGCAAGCTTGCTGAGGAAAGCATTGATGGATTCATTGAGGATATTAAGATCTGGTCCTGAAACTGTGAATTGCATAGCCTCACCTCTTGTCCCAGAGGCAAATGACATAGGTGCAGGAAATGCTTTGATTCCTGGAATCTTATTCAGTCTCTCTCTGAGTATGGGGATGATTTCATACTGTTTATATCCACGAACATTACTGGGTGTAAGCCTGACATAGACCACCCCAATATTCACTGCCTGACTTTCAATACCAGAACCCATGATGGTGAAATAGGATTCAATGTCTTCATATTCCTCCAACAAGTTCTCCACCACTGATAATCGATCATTTGTATAGTCAATGCCTGTTCCAACAGGTGTTTTAACGGTGATTGTAAATTGGCCTTCGTCTTCCTCAGGAAAAAACCCACCACTCAATTGGGTAAATCCGACAAACGACAATAAAACAAAAAGACCGGCGTAAGATAAAACTTTTTTCTTTTCATTCAGTGACCACTCAATCATTTCTCGATAACGATTTTCAATGACGGTGAATCTCCGATTGAAGCCATCAAATACTCGATTTGACTCCTTCTTGGTTTTAAGGAATTTTGAAGCAAGTGTAGGCGTGAGTGTCAAAGCCACAAAAGTTGAAACAAGGACGCCAGTAGAAACCACAACACCGAATGATCTAAAAAATCTTGCCGCAATTCCTTCCATAAAAAAAACAACAGTGAACAATGCCACCAATACAAGTGTGGATGAAACAATTGGTAAGAAAACCTCATTGGCACCAGTGATACTCGCTCTGATACGCTCTTCAGGCGTGTCTTCATTTAAATTCCTTTGTGCATTTTCAAGCACAACAATGGCATCATCTACAACAATCCCAATGAGCAAAAGCAATGCAAGCATGGTCATGGTATTAAGCGTGAGACCAAATGCATACATAATGAAAATTGCACCAAAAAGTGAGACTGGTATGGTGATGCTCACAATAGCCATGCTTGAATAACTTCTTAGAAATAAGAGAACAATAAGCGATGCGATAATGAATCCAACAAATATATTCTGTCCTAGCCCACTGATTAATTCATAAATGTAACTGCTGTCATCTGTTCCAATATCGAGCGTCATTCCAGCTGGCAATGTTGGCTCAATATCGGATTTAATTTTGGCTTTTACCTTCTCAATAATCTCGACCGTATTTTCTCCTCGGATTTTAGTTACACCAATACCGATTGATGGATCACCATTAAACCGACCCATGCTCCTCAGATCTCTGACATCATCTTTTACCTCGGCAATGTCTTTTATCTTTATTGCACGATTTCGATCATAGGTGACAATGATGTCCTCGATTTCTTCAACATTATGTGATTCAAGATCAAGCTTTAATAAATCCTCTTTACTGTTATCAATTAAAAAACCACCAGGTAGTTTGATGTGCTCATTTCTGAACGCCATAATAATATCTTGGACAGTAATGCCAAAAGCGCTCATTCGGTCGAAGTCTAGATTGACTCGGATATTCCTCTCTTGCTCTCCCCCAATAACAATACTTCCTACACCATCAATGGTTTCCAGCTTTCTTTTGAGAACATTTTTTGCATAAACACTTAAATCTTGAAGTGTGCGATTACCTCTCAAAGCCAGCCAAATAATGGGTATTTCACCGGTTTCTATTTTGCTGATGATTGGTGTTTCAGCTTCATCGGGTAATTGAGAATTGATTTGTCCTACTTTTGATTGGACTTCGTTGAAGGCAATATCGAGGTCTTTTTCTAAAAGAAATTGTATAAAAACATTGGATACACCTGGGGCTGATCTCGATCGAACATCATCAATTCCAGGTATGCTATTTACTGCACCCTCAATGATATTTGTGACGCTCGAATCAACTACATCAGGATTGGCACCTGGCAAAACTGTTGTGACTGAAATCAGTGAAAAATCTATATCAGGAGAACGATCTATGGAGATTCGATTAACCGATATTAAACCGAATAGAACAATGACCAAGTTGATCATTACGGCGAAAACAAAGCGTCTAACAGATACCTCAGGCAAGCTCATATTAATTTATGATTTCAATGATTGAGGAGTCAGTAAGAAAGCCAGCACCATCTTTAACAATTTCATCTTCTATTGCGATGCCTTCTAATATTTGAATATATCCTTCTTGACGGAGTCCAGTTCTAACTGGTGTTTCTTTGACTTTATCTCCATTCACAACATAGATGACTTCACCAACGGATCTTCTCACCACACTGATTTGTGGAACAACAATCGCATTCTCAAATTTTGAGAAAATAACCGTTGCTCTTGAGCTGGCTCCAGGCAGCCATGTACCTGGATTTTCAAAATTAATGATCGTCGTCAATGATTTATTTCGAGCATCAATATTTGGCTTAATGTCACTGATTTTTGATACAACAACCTCGTTTGGATTGGTTGGGGAGGTGATGCGAACCCCCAGTCCTTTTTTTAACTTGGGGCTCAAGTATTCAGGGAATGACAGATCAACTTTCAAGTTTTTTGTGTCTACGAGTTCATATACAACCATTCCTGGCTGAACATAATCACCCTCGTCAATATACTTAGTGGCAACCTCTGAATCAATCGGTGCTTTTATATTGGTTTCTTCAATCAGTCTCTTGGCATTTAGAAGTTGAGCATCTGCTGCATTCATTTGTTCTTTGAGAGCATTGAACTCCGCCCTGGTTCTATCCATCATTTCCTCAGAAACAAGATTGTCTTTAAACAGTTTTTCAGCTCTTTGGAGATCAAGTTGCTGGTTCACAAGAAGCGCACTGAGTCTTGCAATCTCTGCTTTTGCTTGAGAAAACTGGAGATTATATTTCTCCGAGTCAATTCTTGCCAAAATATCTCCAGCTTTTACCTCATCTCCAACATCGGCTATGATCTCAATCACACGTCCAGATACTTCCACTGCCAAGCTTGGAGAAGATTTGCTGTAAATAAGGCCCATTAAATCTTCTTCCTCATTCATTTCTTGAGTACTTGGATAGGTCGTGCTGACAACGATCTGTGAGTTTGTACCAATTGCGAACAGAGCAAATGGCAAAATAATTGGAATGATTCTCTTTTGCAGACTAGTCATTTCGTTTTACTCCTCTAAGAAGATTAGCTGTCAGAGTTTTAGAGAAGTTTTTATTTGATGATGGACCGAGACCTTCAAATACTGAATCGAATAAGTTCTGGTGTGTGATGTAAGTTAAATTTGGAGACAGCAATTGATAAGCAAGCAACCTGCTGTCAGTCCCTTCAATGATCTCTCCAGTATTTTTTGCTTGGTCTATCAGATCAACGATCTGAGATAAATTTTGTTCCATCAGTCCCACACTGGGCATCGCCCGAGAGGAGAGACCAAGATCAGAGAATTCTCTTGCTAGAAGCTTATACTTCATTGGATCTTTAAGCATTTGATTCAGGTGCTCATTGATAAAAAACTCAATTTTTTCAATGTATGTTCCGGTGATCTTTTTCGTTTTTTCTAAAATATTTTGAGTGTTTTTCTGTGCTCTTATAAGAATCTGCATGTAGAGATCTTGTTTGGAGGAGAAGTGATGATAAAGGTTTGCCTTACTCATATCACAAGCCTTGGCAATATTGGTCATTGAGACCGAACCAAAGCCTGAGTCAGCAAAGAGTTTTTCGGCCTTATTTAATATTATTTCAGTGCTTTCCATGATTCTA
>DMGO01000137.1:0-7290 GCA_003449795.1 Gammaproteobacteria bacterium
CTTTAGATTCTATTGGATCTGAGAAAACAAAAAGAGACTCGACACTGCTTACCAATGTCATTATATACGATGGCTCAGGTGAGCTTCCTTTCAGGGGATCTATCGAATTCAATGGTGAATTAATCATTGAAGTATACAGGGATAAAAAACCATCAAATGGTTACCAAAGAATCATTGATGGAGATGGATTATCACTCGCTCCAGGTTTTATTGATACTCATAGCCATCATGATGTTGGAATTGATGAGCAACCGATGGCAATTTCTGCTGTCACACAGGGTATAACCACAATCGTTCGAGCTGTCGATGGATTTTCCGATAGCCCATCATCCGCCTCTAAAAGAAATGAGTATTTTTCAATAAAGAAATTTAAGAATCACTTTTCAAATATTCCTATCGCGATCAATATGGCCAGTTTCTCTGCTCACAATAGTATTCGTTACCAAATCATGGGGAATGATTTTAGGCGCGAGTCTACTGATGATGAAATTGAAATGATGAAAAGACTTGTAATCGAAGATATGGAAGAGGGAGCATATGGTTTAAGCACTGGCCTTGAATATGATCCTGGCATTTACTCTTCATCTGAGGAAGTCGTCAGGTTAACAAGTGCGATTGCCGATTATGATGGAAGATACAAGAGTCATATCAGAAGTGAAGATAGAGAATATTGGGAGGCAATCAATGAGATCATCAGGATTGGTCGTGAAGCCGATGTCCCAGTTAATATTGATCACTTCAAGCTCAATGGTGTATTCAATTGGGGCAGGACAGAGGAGATTTTAGAGCTTCTTAACAAAGCCAGAGATTCTGGTGTCAATATCACTGCAGATGTTTACCCTTATGAGGCATGGTCCAGCAGTATTACAACATTTTATCCAGAGAGAAATTTCACAGATATTGATGAAACAAACTATATCTTAGAAAAATTATCAGCTGCTGAAGACATTCGGTTTTCTGATCACTCAGTGCATCCTGAGTACATCAATAAAACAGTTGCCGATATCGCCAAAATGAAAGGAATGACTGAGGCTCAAGCCCTATCAATGTTGAGTGAGGAGAGTTACCTTTTAAGTCAAGAAAGCGGAAGTCCAGTGGCAATAGAACAGGTGGTTGCTAAAGGCATGGTGGATCAAGATATCAGGGAACTCCTCAATTGGCCTTTTGCCAATGTTTGTAGTGATGGAGGATTGGAATGTGGACACCCAAGAGGCTGTGGAACATTCTCAAAAGTTCTCAGTGATTATCAAGGTGAGGAAGGATTGGGCAATATAGAGAGGATTATTCACAAAATGACAGGATTATCAGCCCATACTGTAGGCATAGAGAATAGAGGATTGATTGCAGCAGGAAAGTTTGCAGATTTTATATTAATTGACCTTGAAAAGATTAAAGATAATGCAACTTTTACAAATCCAAAAAGACTCTCAGATGGCATCCATTCAGTATGGATTAATGGTGAAAGAGTTTTGGAAGACGGAGAGTTTACAAATGCTCGACCAGGAAAGTTATTATTGAAAAATAAAAGATGAAACCGATTGAAAAATCTCAAATTGAAAAAGCATTGAAATGTAGTCGGCCAGACACAGATATCGAAAGGGATGAGAACAGAAAGCCGGCTGATTTACTTCAATTTATTGATATTAAAGAAGGTCAAAAGATTGGTGAGATGAATTCAGGAAGAGGGTATCTCAGTGCGATCATAGCCTATGCTTTGGAAAAAAAAGGAATGGTTTATGCACATACAGCCCCTCAAAGTGTTGAAAGATGGAAAGGCAATCCGATAGAAAAACGTTTGGAAAGCTACCCTCAAGAAAACTTGATTCCGATTGTCGGAGAAATGGAAGATCCAAATTTTCCAGATGATATGGACATTATTATTAACTGTATGACATACCACGACACGGTTTGGACAAAATCTGACCGCATGCGAATGAATCAAAATATCTATGATTCATTAAAGACGGGAGGTTCTTATTGCATTATTGATCATCATGCCAAAGATGGGCATGGAATTGACGATTGTCACTCAATTCATCGAATCGAGAAATCATTTGTGATTGAGGAGGTCTCAAGAGCTGGGTTTTATTTTGATGATGATTCAGATCTATTTGAGAATCCTGATGATCCATTAGATCAAATGGTATTCGAGAAAGACATCCGCGATCGAACAAGTCGATTTATTCTTATTTTCAAGAAAGAAGTATAAAACTATTGCTTAGCCAGCCATTCGTCATCACTATCTTCTGAAATATCCTCAAAGAGTGGTGAAGAAAGGTATCGTTCTCCAGTGTCAGGCAACATCACGCAAAAAGTACTATTTTTTGGCGCTTCTTTTGCAATCATTAATGCAGCAAGCATGGTTGCTCCACCTGAAATTCCAGTAAATATTCCCTCTTTTCTGGCTAGTTCCATAGACGTTTCTATCGATGCGTCGTCATTGACAGGTAGATACTGATCGATGACATTTTGATTCAATACCTCTGGGACAAAATCAGGAGTCCAGCCTTGAATCTTATGCGGTTGCCATTCGTTCTTCGATAGCAAAGGCGCCATCTCAGGCTCAACGGCAATTATCTTTATTTCTGGTCTGGCGGTCTTTAAAACCGTACCAACTCCGGTTATGGTGCCGCCCGTTCCCCAACCGCTGACAAAATAATCCAAATCACGATTTCTGAAATCACTCAAAATTTCAACAGCGGTCGTATTCTTATGATATTCAGGATTGGCAGGATTTCTAAATTGATCCGCCAGAAACCAACCATGTTTTTCTGCTAATTCTGTAGCTTTCTTCACCATGCCCGTTCCCCGTTCTGCAGCAGGAGTGAGGATCACTTTTGCACCAAGAGCCTTCATTACTTTTCTTCGCTCAATTGAAAATGTTTCCACCATCACTGCCACAAATGGGTATCCTCTAGCGGCACAGACCATGGCCAATGCTATGCCTGTGTTTCCTGAAGTTGCTTCAATGACTGTTTGACCAGGCTTAAGTTTTCCAGATTTCTCGGCATCATTGATGATTGCCAATGCCAATCGATCTTTTACCGATGCCAAAGGATTAAAGGCTTCACATTTGACAAAAATATCCTGATTCTTCGGCCCCATATTATTTATTTTGACAATAGGAGTATTGCCAATTGTTTCAATTATGTCGTTGTATATCATTCCTGTGCAGTCTCTTTTTCTTTATATGTGTAACAATATTAATATCTTTGCTTTGTCTTACTTAGAATTTTTAGGTCTAACTAAATAATTATTTATTTGGGCTTGATCAATTATCATAATGGATAATTCACTCATATGAATAATTCATCAAAGAAATTTGTGACAATTGATTCTCCATTTACATTCAAAAACGGGGATATATTTTTTGATCCAATAACCATTGCCTATGAGACATCCGGTGAACTCAATGAAAAAAAGGATAATGCCATACTCGTTGCAACAGGCTTGTCTCCATCTGCTCATATATGCTCATCCTTGGATGATCCTTCCGATGGATGGTGGGAAAATATTGTTGGTGAGGACAAATATATTGATACTCAAAAATACTTCGTGATCTGTATCAACTCTCTGGGCAGCTGTTACGGCTCCTCAGGTCCAGCAAGTCATAAGCCAGATACAGAGGAAAGATATGGACTTTCCTTTCCTGAAGTCACAATCGAGGACATTGCTCTGTCCATGAAGCCCGTGATTGATGAGTTGGGCATCAAAACTCTTTACTCAATCATAGGGCCTTCGATGGGAGGAATGACTGCTCTGAGCCTAGTCAAACAATTTCCTTCGATTACAAAAAATCTCGTTCTGATTTCGACTGCTGCAGCATGCAGGCCTTTTTCCATCGCAGTCAGATCACTACAGCGAAAGTTGATCACATCGGATCAAAATTGGAACGAGGGGAAGTATCGGGATGAAGATCTTCCTCTGAATGGAATGAAACAAGCCAGGTATTTAGGGATGGTTACTTATCGATCGCCAACGGAGTGGAATAATCGATTCGGCAGAAAAAAATCAGAAACGATTCCCAGACCAGAGGATTTTTCTAGTAATCGATTTGAAATACAGGATTACCTGAAGAGCAGATCGGATGATTTTGTGACTGACTTTGATCCCAATTCATACCTCTATTTATCAAGGTGTATCGACACGTTTGATTTGATGGAAGAAAACGAGAGCATTGAAGAGGTTGTTAGGAATTTTAATATGGATCGCGTTTTGATTATTGGTGTGGACGAGGATTATCTTTTTCCTTTTGATTGCCATGAAGAATTGTTTGATGGATTCAAAAGCGCTTCCAAAGATGTTTCCATCAAGAAATTGCCCTCATTGCATGGACATGACTCTTTTTTGGTCGATCATGAGAACTTTGGATCGAGCATTAGAGAGTTTTTAGAGTCTTGACGAGAAAAGGAAGCCTAACCCAGAAAGTAGGATAATCAATGGCAGCCAGTTAAGACACTTAATAAACATGAGCCTTCTTGCAAATACCTTTGAGTCATTCACCCACGGATAAGGCTCTTCAGGTACTGGAACATCTAAGAATGCACAGAGCGGTTCCCATCCATCTTCTGCAGAATGCATTAAAAGCTTCTCTTCAGGAATAACCCTCTTTACTTCTTCAACATGGTCATTGAAAACTTGTATTGCAGATTCTCTGTCCTCAAATCGATATGAAAATGGCTCTCCAAATACTGTTTTATCGATCATCTTGAAGAGTTTATCTGCTCTGGGAAGAATGAATCTGATCCACTTCGGGAAGTTTTGAGACATTTGATAAATTGTCGTGCTCGCACTGTCATACCAGGAATTGGCATCTCTCATGCCAAGAATGACTTTTGCATCTGGATATTTATCTGAAAGCTCTTTGTAATATGCGGCTGCAGGCCAATCGACAGCTGAGTTGTAATCTTTGAAAACTTCATCCCAATCTACCTTTTCACCCATTGATGCAAGATAGAAATATTCAGTTTGATCGGCATTTATAAACACCTCTTTCATATGATGACAAGGGCCATAACCGAGTTTTTCTAATGCCTCTTTAAGCGAGAGAGTTCCTGTTCTCCCAAAGCCTGCACCTATTACCTTTAAAGTCATAAAGATGATAATACCATGGCCTATTTATTAAATGACCGCTTACTTTTTTTAGGGCCTCTTCTTTTTTTAAAAGTTTTATCATCCCTTTTTTTCTTAGAGGATTTTCTTTTCTTGTGCCAATGAGGCTTCTTGTTATCTGATCTTTTTCTTCTTCTGGGTTTATGATTATCTGATTTTTTACTCTGATTGTTTTTTGAATTTAGATTTGTTGTATTGAGGTGTTGCGTGGTTTCAAAGCCTTCTACATCTACTCTCGGAATCCTGAATTTTAGTAATCGCTCAATATCACTTAAAAGATTAAATTCGTCTGCACAGACTAAAGAAATGGCTTCGCCTTCTTTTCCAGCCCTTGCTGTTCTTCCAATTCGATGTATATAATCTTCTGCGACCATGGGAAGGTTGAAGTTAATCACAACTGGAAGCAAATCAATATCGATTCCTCTTGCAGCAACATCCGTTGCAACAAGAACTTGCACTTTCCCCTTTTTGAAATTCTCTAGTGCCTTTGTTCTTGCTGCTTGTGTCTTATTCCCATGAATTGTATCGGACAGAATTCGCTTTTTATTTAGTTGCCTTGTTAGTTTATCTGCAGCCCTTTTTGTTTTAATGAAAACCAGAACCTGAAACCAATTATTTTTCTTAATGCTGTGTATCAGCAGTTCTCTTTTTCTGGATTGATCAACAGGGTAGACCGTCTGTTTCACATTTTCGGCGGTTGAATTCTCTGAGGCCACTTGTATCTTTTTGGGTGAGTTGAGAAGTTTGGAAGCCAGTCTTTGTATCTCTTTTGGAAAGGTCGCTGAGAACAATAGATTTTGCCTTCTCTCAGGCAATTGCTTGATCACTTTTTCTATGTCTCTCTTGAATCCCATATCAAGCATTCTGTCCGCTTCATCCAGAACAAAAACCTCTACACGAGAGAGATCTATGGTGTTTTGATTCAAATGATCCAAAAGTCTTCCAGGCGTGGCGACCACAATATCAACGCCTTTTTTTAGCTTACTTTTCTGGGGCCTCATGCTGACACCTCCAAATATCTCTATGGTTTTAAATGGAAGTGCAATGCCATAGGTGCGAAAACTATTATTCACTTGTGCTGCCAATTCCCTTGTTGGCGTCAGAATTAAAGCACGAACTGTTCTTTTCATTGAATTGGATTGCTGCAAGCGATTGAGAATAGGCAGAGCAAATGCGGCCGTTTTTCCAGTGCCTGTTTGTGCACCAGCAAGTATATCCATGCCTTTATTAATAAGAGGTATTGCCCTTTCTTGGACTGGTGTTGCTTTTGAATAGCCTTCTTTTTGAATTGTAATTAGCAATTCGTTTGAAAGACCAAGATTTCTAAAAGACATTGAATACCCCTTTGTGAGGCTCACAGTGTATAGAATTTTTTTATGTATTCTTGTTTATCTTCTTTTAAATCAGGTAAGTGTACCACTCAGAACCCATAAGGCAGCAAGAGTCAGCATACTCGCGGCCACTCGGTTTGCATTCACAATACCTTTGCTGCCACCCAGTCGATTCGCAAGCCATTGTCCACCAGTTGCATATGCAGTCATAGATATAAACTCAGTAGTCAGCATAATTCCCATCATAATTATGAATTGTGGGATAAGTGCTGTATCCGTTGAGACAAAACCTGGAAGTAAAGCCATTAAGAAAGCCCAACCCTTGGGATTACTGACTGCTGTTATATAACCGAGAATAGCCAGCGAGACTGGACTGGTATTTTCAAGATTGCGAGCCTTAATGGCTTCAGGTGTTTGACGAAATAAATGATATGCGAGATATAAAAGATAAGCGCCTCCCAATAAAGATACAACTTTAAAATAAATAGGATCTCGGGATAGAAGCCATCCTAGACTCCAAAATGTTGCAGTGAATACGGTTGCAACACCACTCAATTCTCCCACCATCATCCAGAGCGTCCGTTGATATCCTATCGAGAGACCCAACGTGAATGCCAAAGTCATGCAAAGTCCTGGTGTAAATGAAACAGATGCAATAGTGGGGATGAATAATAAAATTAAATCTGGTGACACAGATGATTCCTTGGACTAGAAAATATTATTTTCTCTTTGAAGTTCTCTTATGTAGCTAATGATTGATTTGACTTCATCTGTGGTCACATTTTCAACAGCAGCCATATCACCAAACATCCAATGATGTCCTCGTTCTCCCAAAGCCTGCACCTAT
>DMGO01000105.1:0-1484 GCA_003449795.1 Gammaproteobacteria bacterium
GATCGTTCCACATATTTGTCATCAGCTTTGGCTGGATATTAATCATGATCAGCCGATTATTGATGCTAGGTGGCCAAAATTTGACTCCAGTCTCCTCAAAAGTGAAACATCGCTAATTGTAGTTCAGGTAAATGGTAAATTGAGATCCAAGCTTGAAGTTGATGCTTCAATTAGTGAGGATGAATTAAAATCAATGGCATTGTCTGACGAAAAGGTAGTGCGCTTCATTGATGGAAATGAGATTAAGAAAATTATCGTGATACCCAAAAAGTTAGTTAACATCGTAGTTTAGTGGGAAATATTCAAAAATCATTGATCATTCTATCTTGCTTAATAGCATCATCTTGTGGCTATGAGTTGCAAGACACATCTGCTTTAGCCAATAAATCTAGAAATGTTTTCATAGAAACAACTGATCGTTATTCATCTTTTTATAGGATTCTCAGAAATACACTGAAATCAAATGGCATTCCCCTATCTGAAAGCAAAGCAGCAGCAGATACGATCATCATAATTAGCAATGATGATTTCAAGGAGAGGGTCATCACTGTCTCATCTTCAAATTATCCAAAAGAATTTGAAATTAATTTAGAGGTAACATGGTCTCTTATACATCAAAATCAAAGTATCATTGAGAACTCAGAATACAAGGAAGTGTCTGATTACAGTTTTGATAGAAACCAAATACTAGGAAAAGAAAATGAATCAAAATTCATTAAGGAATCACTCGCTGAGCAAGTTGTTGATAAAATTTTGCTCAGAATAGACGAGGTATTGTGATGGCAGCTCTTCATTTTATATATTCGACAATGAATGCAGGCAAATCAACAGCACTATTGCAAGCTAGCCATGGTTATCGTGAAAGAGGTCTTGAGACCATGGTTTTTACGTCATCAAAGGATAACCGTTATGGTGAATCAGAAGTGGTTTCAAGAGTTGGATTGAGAACTCCTGCTCATACTTATACTGAATCAGACGATATTATGATGATGGTCCAAGATATGAATAAGAAGAATGAATTGAGTTGTGTGCTGATTGATGAGGCGCAATTTCTAAGCAAAGATCAAGTTGAGCAATTAGGAAAGATTGTCGATGAGATGAACATTACCGTAATGGCTTTTGGGATCAGAACAGACTTTCAGGGTGAATTATTTGAAGGAAGCAAGTATCTGTTGGCTTGGGCGGATAGATTAAAAGAGTTACGTGCTGTTTGTCATTGCGGAAGTAAAGCAACCATGATCGTACGCGTCAGCGAAGATGGCTCAATTATGAGATCCGGTGAACAGGTTGAAATCGGAGGAAATGAAAGATACTTATCGCTTTGCCGAAAATGTTTTTACAAAGGGGCTATTGGCTCATAGTCAGGAGATAATTCCTACCACCAATCCTGTAAAGCATGAAGCCAGAGTTGCCCCAATCAGTGCTTTTCCACTTACAGAAATCAAATCCCCTTTTCTATCCGGAATCATTGTGCCAATGCCACT
>DMGO01000105.1:1870-15900 GCA_003449795.1 Gammaproteobacteria bacterium
ATGACTCTGCTTTTTTCAGAAAGTGCCGATGGATCAATTGAGGATAGATTGATATATGCCACAAATTCATTGAGTATAAATTTCACACCCAGTAGTGATCCTGCAAGCTGTATTTCAGATGATGGTATGCCCATGCACCAAGCGATTGGTGCAAAAATCCATCCAGCAATCCTTTCAAGAGTGATTGATTCTCCAGCGACTTGAGGCAGAAGAGCTTCGAGACCTGTGTTCACAAGAGTAACAATTGTAATTAAAACAAGAAGCAGCGCCGCTATATTGAGAGTAATTTGCAGACCATCTTGAGTACCGCTAGTCAGTGCATCCATTGTTCCTCGGTATAGCTTAGATTGCTCAATCTCACTCTCATCTTCTGTTTTTATATCACTCGGTAGCATGATATTTGCATACATGATTGCAGCAGGAACCGAGATGATTGACGCAGTTAAAAAATGACCTATGAGATTTTCAGAATAGAGGCCAGACAGCATTGTCACAAAGACTACCATTACACCACCTGAGATTGTTGACATTCCAACTGTCATGAGGACCAACAATTCATGTTTTGACATTTTGCTGAGATAGGGTCTGATCAAAAGAGGTGCTTCAACTTGCCCAAATATTATGTTTGCGGTTGAACTCAAACCCACAGGGCCGCCCACATTGAGTGGTTTTTTGAAAAGTGTAGCAATCGCTTTGATAATTATTGGAAGAATCCTCCAGTGCCAAAAAATTGCTGAAAGCGCAGAAACAACTATGATCAACATTAATCCAGAGAAGATAAAAATATTTGCAAATGCTGGATCTATGACCTCAAATGGCTTAGGTGCTCCTTCTGCGAGATAACCAAATACAAAACCCGTGCCCTTATCTGTCGCATCTTTTAGAGCCAAAACACCCTTGGATAATGAGTTAAATGCATTTGTAATCGGAGGCACCTTAATAAGTAAAAAAGAGAGTACAAATTGAAGAGCTATGGCATTGAAAAGGTATAGAGGATTTATTTTTCTAAAATCTCTTGAGAAAACAGCACCCAGAAGAATCAGTATGATGCCGCCAATAACGATTTGAAGAATATCCATCAGATTAGTTTACAACAATTTGATTTCATATAAACGCTGCTGCAGGAAATCATCAGCCATAATCCCTTCAGGATAAAGATCCGGATGCTCATCGTCTACGCATGAAGGTAATGTTTCGATGAGCCAATCAGGATTGGGATGTAAGAAGAAAGGGATAGAATAACGTGATGAGCCTTTCACAGCATCTGATGGGGTCGTAACCCGATGCAATACTGAGGGCAATCGATTATTGGTGAATCGTTCTAGCATATCACCCACATTGCAAACCACAGTGCTCTGAGGTGTATCTATTGGATACCAACTGTCATCTATGAGAATTTCTAAGCCGGGTTTATTCCCTCCTATAAGCAAAGTGATTAGGTTGATATCACCATGAGCACCAGCTCTTTCTCCTATATCTTCATCTGCAGGAGGGTAATGTATGGTTCTTAAGACACTATTGCCCTCGTTAATTTGTGAATCAAAGTAATTATTCTCCAGCCCTAAATATATCGCTATTGCTTCCATGAGTTGTTGCCCGAAACTGTCAAAAGCATCAAAAAGCTCAGTGACTGTTTTCTTGAATTCAGGAATTTCTTCGGCAACTATATTTTCAAACATATATTTTGTGTAGCGGTGACCATCCTCGAGATCTCTACCTGTTTGCCAAAACTCTTTTAAATCAGCATGTTTAGCACCTTTTGCTGTTTCAATTTTATAGGGCGTATAACCTCTCGCTCCCCCAATATTCTTTATAAAGTATTTCATCTTGATGTCTTGTGGCAAAGCAAAGAACTCTTCAAACATTTTTATTGAGTCTGACACCATATGCTCAGGTATCGGGTGATCTTGTATCCCGCAAAATCCTGTCGCTTTGTGATTCTTTCCCAATTGATCAGCAAATGCTTCCGGATCTTTGTCCCAAAGCTCATAACTGATTGTTTCAACAATGCTCATAGTCAGATTTTTGTGGGATTGGGTGCGTCTCCATAAACGTCATCAGGGTCAAAAACCTTTTCAGTATCAGTGAATTCAAGTTGCACTTTTTCCTCATTAGAAATAATTTTCCGATAAAAACAGCTTCTGTAACCAACATGACAACTTGCACCACCCATGACTTTTACTTTGGCCCAAATAGTATCTTGATCATCATCAATCATGAGCTCATCTACATTCTGAAAAAAACCACTGGTTGCTCCTTTGTGCCAGATGACTTTCCTGCTTCTGCTAAAGTAATGCATTTGACCAGTAATGATTGTTTTCTCAAGTGCTTCGTGATTCATATAGCCATGCATCAATAGCTCTCCAGATTCGACATCTGTAGTGACAACTGGTATCAAACCATTAACATCAAACTTGGGGGCTAATCCAGTTCCTTCTTCTACTTCCTCAATACTGAGTCTTTCCTGAAACATCTTTTATTTAATCCACTAATGACCAAAGAATCTAATTAAAACATTAGGTATTATAACTTTCATAAATGCAATAAAAACCAAAAATGAAGATCAAACTCTACAATTCAAACACCAAGAGCAAAGAGCTATTTGTTCCCATTGACCCCAAAAAGGTCACAATGTATGTCTGTGGGCCCACAGTATATAGTTATCCTCATATTGGAAATGCGAGAGGTCCTGTCATATTCGATGTTCTAGCAAGGCTTTTAAGGAGGGAATTTGATCTCACGTACATTAGGAATATAACAGACCTAGACGACAAAATTTATCAGGCAGCTGATGATGAGGGCGTGCATATTTCTGAAGTTACACAGCGTTATACAAAAATTTATCAAGAAGACATGACTGCCTTAGGTGTTGAAAAACCAGATTTAGAGCCATTAGCAACAGAGCATATTCCTGAGATGACTGAAATGATTCTGGTATTAATTGATAAAAAGCATGCATATGAGAGTCAAGGCCATGTTTTTTTCAGTGTAGAGACATTTGATGATTATGGTTTCCTTTCTAATCGAACAGAAGAAGAACAGATTTCAGGAACAAGAATAAAATCTTCAGAAATAAAGAATAATCAAAGGGACTTTGTACTCTGGAAGCCATCCACTGGGGAAACTCCTGGTTGGGATAGTCCTTGGGGTTTTGGAAGGCCTGGTTGGCATCTTGAATGCTCAGCAATGGCAAAGAAATATTTAGGAAGAACATTGGATATCCATGGTGGTGGAAGTGATCTTTTGTTTCCTCATCATGAGAACGAATGTGCGCAGAGCATGTGCTCACATTCAGGAGAACCACTCGCAAACTATTGGGTCCATAATGGAATGATCGATTTTGATAACGTAAAGATGTCAAAATCTGAAGGCAATCTTTTGCTTATTAGAGATCTCCTAAAAGAAATCAGACCAGAGATCATACGAATGGCATTTTTAACCACACACTATCGTAAACCAATCAATTGGAATGATGCATTGATCAGTGATTCAGGGAAGAAGCTTGATCGCTTGTATGGTTCGATCAGACAATTGGGGAAGATCTCACCAGGAGAGCCCTCAGAAGAAGTTTTGAATGCAATTGCAGATGATATCAATACACCCAAGGCACTGAGTGAACTTTTTGCCATAGTAAAAAATATCAATAATGCAAAATCAGATGAAGAGTCTAGAAAATTGGCATCAATTTTAATTGGGTCAGCTCATTTATTGGGTTTGATGAATCAAGATGCAGAAATATGGTTTGAAAACATCGAAGTTGATAAGGCATTAATTGATCATCTTTTGACTGAGAGAGAAGTAGCAAGGTCCAATAGAAATTTTGAACGAGCTGATCAAATTAGACAAGAGATCGAGTCACTCGGTGTAACAATAGAAGATGGTCCAGAAGGACCAGTTTGGAAGAAACTATAAGCAATGGAATCATTGGAAGAAATTCAACAATCCATTTCTGAAGAGTTTGAAATTTTTGATACTTGGATGGAAAAGTATGAATACATTATCGATCTGGGTAAAAAGTTGGAAACTTTTCCAAGTGACCAAATGATCGATGAAAATAAAGTGCATGGCTGTCAATCGAGTGTTTGGTTTGTGACTTCATTAGAGGATGGTTTATTCAGATGTAAAGCAACCAGTGATTCTGCAATTGTTTCCGGGCTTATATCCTTACTGTTGAGAATATATGACAATCAGAAGCCTTCAGAAATTATAGAAACAGAGCCAAAGTTTATTTCCATTATTGGCTTAAATGAACACTTGAGCCCAACAAGAAACAATGGTCTGAACTTAATGATCGCCAGAATCAAGAAAGATGCTGGCATGATGACCTAAGAAGTCCTTTATGAAGCAAGTCATTATCTTCTATCAAAAGTTTATATCTCCATATTTCCCTGCTTCTTGTAGATATTTTCCAACGTGTTCCCAATACGCAATTGAGGCCATTGATCAACATGGATCCATCAAAGGATCCATTCTCATGATATTGAGAATCCTAAGATGTAACCCGTTTTTCAGTGGAGGTCATGATCCAGTTCCAGAAAAATTTCAAATTCTGAGAAATTCCAGAGATAATTAATGATCTATTATCAATGATTAAGCAAATTGAAGAAAAAGAATTCCATCAAATGTATTTGATCCATGGAGCAGAAGATCTACTCATTCTTGAGGCACAAGACGAAATCCGAAGTAATGCATATAATCTTGGTTTTACAGAACGCTCCAGATTCTATTTTGATGCAAGATCAAACTGGGATGGTGTTTTTGCAGAATTGAAAAGCCCATCACTTTTCGCTGAAAAAAAGATCATTGAGATCAATCTACCTTTGGGCAGACCTGGTAAAACTGGTTCTGTTGCTTTATTGGAGTTAATGGAAATAATCACAGATGATCATCTTTTGATTTTGATCTGTGGGAAATTAGAAAAGAGTGTAACCAATACAAAATGGTTTAAGGCTTTTTCTGCTAGGGCTCAAGTTATAGAATGCAAGAAAGTATATCCCTCTCAAATGGGCGGATGGATCTCAAGGAGATTAAGAGATAAGGGGCTCTCTATCGACAAGGATGCATTGGCTATGTTTGTGGCACTGACCGAAGGCAATCTCTTTGCTGTGATGCAGTCCATTGATCGTCTTATGCTAATGGGGATTGATCAGAGAGTTTCTCTTGAGGACGTAAATGACTGTGTAGCCGACGGGGCTCATTTTGATCTTTTTCAGCTGACCGAAGCAGCTATTTCCAGTAATAGCACAAGAACATTTAATATATTCAAGCGTCTTCAAAAAGAGGGGATGCAACCTTTTGAAGTCATGCGAGTTATTAATTGGGAAATAAAAAATTTATTCAGTATGAGCTTGGATATCTCTTGCGGTAATTCTATTAAGCAAAGCATGAATCGAGCCAAAATCTGGCAAAGTAAGCAGCAACTGATCGGTAATTTTCTCAATCAAGTGAACCATCAATATATGGAATCAATTTTGGGACAAGCATGTTCTGTTGACAAAGTGATCAAAGGAGCAGCAGCTGGTAATTCATGGGACGAAATTGGAAGGCTTTTATATATGATTGCTAACCCTATGAGGAAAACAGCATGACAGATCAGACCATATTAGATCTAACTATGGTGGTATTGGATGATATGAAGGCCATTGATGTGCATGCAATTGACGTAAGAGAATTAACCTCGATCAGTGATCACATGATTTTTTGTACTGGTACTTCTAATCGGCATGCCCGTTCAATTATTGACCGAGTAGTTGAAAGAATGAAAGAAATCAATATGCCAGTATTGGGAATTGAAGGTTATGAGTCAGGCCAATGGGTATTAATTGATCTTGGAGATGCTATTCTTCACGTAATGCTTAGTGAAGTCAGAGAGTTTTATAAATTGGAAGATTTATGGAGTATCGGGACAGAATTTTCGATCAATGAAAATTAAAATCATCACTGTCACAGGTAAGAAAAATCAATTCAAGAATGAAATTGATAGATATCTCAAGATGTTGCCAACCTTTATGAAAGTTGAGCAGATAGAATTACCTATCTCTAAGCGATCAAAACAGAAAGTGGCCCATCAAAATCTTGAAGAAGAATGCAGCAAAATCCTTAGCAACTTAGATGCTTCAAATTTTGTCATAGCAATGGATGAAAAAGGCAAGCAAATAGATACGATACAATTTTCAAAATGGCTTAAGAAATGGATGGATGAGGGCGCTGAACCAGTTTTTGTAATTGGTGGACCTGATGGCTTAGCCAAATCAGTGAAAGAAAGAGGAAATGTTTCACTTTCTTTATCTAGACTAACTTATGTGCACAGCATGGTTCCCTTGATTTTGGCAGAGCAACTCTATAGAGCATGGTCTATTATTGATAATCAGCCTTATCATCGTCCATGAGTTCATGTTCTTTTCATAATTGCTGAGTATAATTTCTCTATAACTTAGTTAACCAAGAAGAATGATCAAATCCATAATTTCAATTTTATTCAAGATTGCGCTTTCATTAATGATTGTTTCGATTCTTGCTCTTGGGGGAGTTATTTTTGCTTTGTCCTTTGGTAAAACTGAAATTGAAGATAAATTGAATGAATTGGTTTTAGAAAATAGGCTCGAGATAGTTGAGATTGTAGAGAAGCGTCTATCACTTGATTTTGAATACCAAAGCTTAATCGTTTCTTATAAGAAACATTCAATTGTAAATTTTAAGATTCAATTTTCTTTTAGAGATGTGCAGATGGCACAGACCAATGACCCATTGCCCGTATACATTGATGAACTCAATATCGAAATTGATCCTATAAAATCGATTATTAATCAAATACCAGCCATCACAGCAATCATCATCAATGGCAGCGATATTCAATTCAGCCATAATGTTGACAATGGCTATATGATTAACAATATTCCAATCACGCAATTTAGGCTTCCTAAGAGGAAGGGATTCAAAAGGCCATCATTAGAGCTAAAATCCATTTCTGCAAAGGCAATTGATATAGAGCATCTACAAGCCACAGTAGGCCTCACTGATGTTATTGAGAGTGATGATGCTTCATTTAGTTTAAATCTTAAATGGGATGAGGTACCAAGAAAAAAAGAGGTATTATTTGCTGACGGAAATATAGATCTTCTAATTATGGATGGAGTTATAAATACCAAGGAATCTGTGCCTGGTAAGGCATTATCCATCTTTAGCTTTTCTCAATTACCAAAGCGTTTTTTGCTGAATTTTGAAGATGTCCTGGATGAGGGTTTGGTCTTTGACTATATCAAGGGGGAATTATTGCTCCAAGACAGGACAGCATT
The DNA here is from genome assembly GCA_003449795.1 of Gammaproteobacteria bacterium. GTDB lineage: Bacteria > Pseudomonadota > Gammaproteobacteria > Steroidobacterales > UBA11654 > CACPJA01. The sequence goes on from DMGO01000105.1 coordinate 9,166, forward strand.
TACTTGTAATCTTTCATTGAACACTAAGACAGTAGATGTCTTAATTATTGGCACATCAGATCTTGAGAACAGAACTTATGATCAAACCATGATCATTGATCCAGATGTATCTGATATTTTGACTGGCGGAGCAGCAGTTCTAGCTGGTCCTGCTGCTGCTGCATCAATGTTCATATTGTCAAAAATATTGAGCAGACCAGATGAGGATACATTGAGCTACTTTAATATCGCAGGTGAATGGAAAAAGCCTGAAGTTAAACCCATAAAAAGAGATGAGATTGATCGGACATTGATAGACAATTGCGATCAATTTCTTCCGGATGAATCGAATTAATTGACCATATTTTTACTGAAATGAAAATCGCAGCCATCCAAATGAATTCAAGTGACCAGGTCAATTCAAACCTGATCAAAGCAAAGTCATTATTGGCTGTAGCGAGTGATGCAGGTGCAGACGCTTGTTTTTTACCAGAGAACTTTGCATTCATGGGGCATCCAAAAGAACTACTCAACTCAGTTATGGAAGACGAGGAGAGTGGCATCATCCAGACTGAGATTTCAAATATAGCCAAAGAATTAAAAATATGGATCATTGCAGGATCAATTCCAATCAGAGACTCAGAGACGGGTAAGGCATTTTCAAGATCAATCACATTTAATGATGATGGTGAGATCGTGGGACACTATGACAAAGTTCATCTTTTTGATGTTGAAGTCAATGGGAAGAAATACCATGAATCCGAAGCATTCAATGCTGGAGTTCGGCCTAGATCCATCTCAACTCCTTGGTTCAAAATGGGACTATCAATTTGCTATGACCTCAGGTTCCCAGAGCTTTATCGATCTGAAGAATTCACAGATGTAGAGTTGATCAGTGTTCCATCTGCTTTTACAAAAGAAACCGGAGAGGCACATTGGTTGACGCTATTACAATCAAGAGCAATTGAAAATCTGGCTTATGTTATTGCTCCCAATCAATGGGGCAAACATTATGGGTCAAGAGAGACTTTTGGTCACAGCGTTATTATTGACCCATGGGGTAAAATAATAGAACTTATAAAAGATGGGGAAGGATTTGTGCTTGCAGAAATTGATACTGAGGGTCTACAATCAATTCGAAAAAAATTTCCTGCATTGGGCCATCGAAAAATAAAATAATTGAGAAATATATAACCAAATGCAAAACGTTGATGAAATTGTAAGATCCACATTGCTCGATCCCTATGGGATCGATGACTCTGATTTGCAAAGTATGCTCGGGCAGGTTATCTGCAGCGGCATTGAAATGGGCGATATATATTTCCAGAGTGCAGAAGCCGAGTCATGGACTTTAGAAGATGGTGAGGTTAAAAAGTCATCCTACTCAAGTAGACAAGGTGCGGGTTTCAGATCCATAATCGGAGAGCAAACAGGTTTGGCATATTCGGAATCTTTTGATAAACAATCATTAATGGCAGCTGCTAAGGCTGCATCAAGCATTGCAAAGGCAGGTAAGAATGCAACACTTCCTATCTCAAATGATAATCATGAGAAGCCATACTATTCTTCCGAGAACCCAATCTTGTCAATTGATGACCTCAGTAAAATTGATCTACTGAATCGCTTGGATGCAAAAGTAAGATCACTCGACCCCAGAGTTACAGAAGTTATTGCTTCACTTGCTGGAGGCCATGGTTGTGTTTTGATTGTCAACCAAGATGGAAAACTAGCCACTGATGTCAGGCCCATGGTCAGGTTGAGTCTCAGTGTCATAGCAGAGTCCAATGGTCGGCTAGAAAGAGGAACAAGTGGTGGTGGAGGCAGAATGACTTACGAGTTCCTAGACGATGATCAATTGAGTAAATATGCCAAAGAAGCAGTAGACCAGGCTTTAATTAATTTGGATGCTGATGAAGCCCCTGCAGGCGAGATGACAGTCGTACTTGGTTCTGGCTGGCCTGGCGTATTGATACATGAAGCCATTGGTCATGGATTAGAGGGAGATTTTAATCGCAAAAAAACATCAGCATTTTCTGGGCTCATGGGAGAAATGGTAGCATCACCTGTCTGTACCATAGTGGATGATGGGACAATTCCGGATGCAAGAGGTTCTTTGAATATTGATGACGAAGGCAATCCAACCGAAAGCACTGTCTTAATTGAAAATGGAAAATTATGCAATTACATGCAAGACAATTTAAATGCAAAATTGATGAATACCAAATCAACAGGAAATGGGAGGCGCGAATCATATTCTTCTCAGACCATTCCGAGAATGACCAATACATTCATGCTGGCCGGTGAACATGATCAAGAAGAGATCATAGAATCAGTTGATAAAGGACTGTATGCCAAAAATTTTGGTGGTGGCCAGGTTGATATCACTTCTGGAAAGTTTGTTTTTTCTGCAAGCGAGGCTTATGTGATTGAAAAAGGCAAACTGGGCAAACCAGTTAAAGGCGCAATGCTCATTGGCGATGGCCCATCAGCTTTACATCAGGTTTCAATGGTAGGAAATGATTTAGCATTGGATCCTGGGGTGGGTAGTTGCGGAAAGGATGGTCAAACCGTGCCAGTCAATGTTGGTCAGCCAACAATGAGAATTGAAAAACTCACTGTTGGAGGAACAACCTGATTTAGCTAAGATCAGCAGCCAAAACTTTGTCAGCTTGTTCTTTTCGGTAATTCTTTAATTTCTCTGATAGATCATCATCATTCACAGCCATCATTGCTATAGCAAAAAGCGCTGCATTGATGGCACCTGGTTTACCAATTGCGACTGTTCCAACTGGAATCCCTGGAGGCATTTGTACTATGGACATTAGGGCATCCATTCCATCAAGGCTGCCAGCATTGAGAGGCACTCCAATTACTGGCGTTGTGGTTAATGCTGCAACAACTCCAGGAAGGGCTGCAGCTAATCCAGCACCTGCTATAAATGCTTTTACTTTCTGTTCCTCGCATTCTCTTATGAATTCTTCAAGCTCTTTCGGTGTTCTGTGAGCTGATAAGACTCTACTCTCTGCTTTTACGCCAAATTGATCCAACATTTTTTGTGCGTTTGACATCACATCCCAATCGGAAGCTGATCCCATTACAATTGCTACATCTATGCTCATATTGAAACTCCAGAAAATTTTTTTAGAAAGGTTAGGTAGGGTAGAATAGCACATTAAATTTATTTTAAAAATGGACCAAATGCAACATATAGACATCGCATCTAGAGCGCTAAAATACGCCAGAAAAAGTGGGGCAGAAGAAGCTTCAATAAAGCTCTCAACGGGCAATGGGTTTTCCGTTGTATCTCAGAATCAGGTCATTGATCTAGTTGAGCAATTCAATGATCAAAGTTTTTCAATTTCAGTATACATAGGTAAAGCCATAGGAAGTGCTAGCACCAATGATTTCTCAGAAGAACAGATTTATGCAACGATCGATAAAGCATTGAGTTTGTCAAGATTGACTGAAAAAGATGATTGTAATGGACTAGCTGAAAAAGAATTGATGGCAACTGAAATCAAAGATTTGAACTTATACCAACCATCTGATTTGAGCATCGAAAAAGCTAAAAAAATGGCCCTTCAATGTGAGGCTGCAGCATTTGAAGCCAATGAATCGATAATTAATTCTGAGGGCGCGACAGTGGGTTCATATGAGAATCAGTCTGTTTATCTTAATTCCCATGATTTTATCGGTGAGACCCAGTCAACAGGTCACAGTATCAGTTGTGTTGCGATTGCTGAAAAAGAAGGGCAAATGGAAATGGATTATGACTATTCAAGTACCAGGGGACTTGATGATCTTCGAGATCATATAAGTATCGGTTATTCAGCAGGTAATAGGGCTGCGAGTAATCTAGGATCAAGAAAGCTAAAAACACAAAAAGCACCTGTTTTATTCTCACCTAGAGTTTCTAAAAGTCTTTTCAGTCACTTTTTGAGTGCAATCAGCGGTACAAGCCTATATAGAAAGTCATCTTTCTTAGTGGATAAAATCGATCAAGAAATTTTTCCTAAATTTATTCAAATACATGAAGATCCGCATTTAATGAAGGGGTTTGCTAGTACTTATTTTGATGCTGAAGGAGTGCAAACCAAGCCAAGAGAGTTAATTCAGGATGGATATTTAAAGGGTTACTTGCTTTCCAGTTACTCAGCGAGAAGGTTGGGGATGAAAACTACTGCAAATGCAGGAGGGCATCACAATATCAATGTTGAGAAATCTGTTGATGAAGACCTAAATGAGATTATCAAAGGCATGCAATCTGGATTCTTAGTAACAGGATTGATTGGGTCTGGTGTGAATATTGTCAATGGTGATTACTCTAGAGGGGCCAATGGATTTTGGATTGAGAATGGAGAGATTGCTTATCCAGTGAGTGAAGTAACAGTCGCTGGAAATTTAAGTGAGATGTTTTCAAAAATACAAAAAATTGGTAATGATCCTGAAACAGATGGATCAGTATTCTGTGGAAGTGTTTTAATTGATAATCTTATGATCGCAGGTGAATAAAAAGTTTACTCAGCGATTTGTTTGAACGCATTTTTATATTTTGACGCTGTATTATCAATCACTTCTTGAGGCAATTCGGGCCCTGGTGCCGTTTTATCCCAATCCAGTGTCTCTAGATAATCTCTAAGATATTGTTTGTCAAAGCTTGGCGGACTTGATCCCAGCTGATAATTCTCAATGGCCCAAAACCTTGAGGAGTCTGGAGTGAGAACCTCATCAATGAGATAAAGCTCACCATCACCGTCTAATCCAAATTCAAACTTGGTATCTGCAATGATAATCCCCTTTTCTTTAGCGTGATTCACTCCAAAGTTATATATATCAATTGCAATTTGCTTCACTCTGCTTGCGAGCTCTTCACCGATTAAGTCGACCGTTTTTTCATAAGAAATGTTTTCATCGTGTTCACCTACCTCAGCTTTTGTTGCAGGTGTGTAAATCGGTTCTGGTAATTTTTGCGCCATTTGGAGCCCTTCTTCTAATTCAATCCCGCACACAGAGCCAGTTGCTTGATAGTCCTTCCATCCAGAGCCTATGAGATATCCTCTCACTACAGCCTCAATTGGAAGTGGACTGAGTCGCTTAACTATCATGCTTCTTTTTGAGAAATAATCGAGTTGATCAGGACTATCAAGAAGATCAACAAGATCGAGATCGTCAGTCATATGATTTTTTACAATCGATTGTGTCTTTTCAAACCAAAACTCTGAGAGCTGGGTTAGCACTTCGCCTTTGCCTGGGATTGGATTTGGAAGAACTACATCGAACGCAGACATTCTGTCTGTGGTCACGATGAGTAAGTGGTCAGAATCCACCGCGTAAATGTCTCTGACTTTGCCTCTGGCTACGAGTTCGAGATTTTTTAATTCTTTAGATTGCATATGACTATTTTATGGATAGAAATATAAGTAATCAACAATCTGTTTTTTTTCTTTAAAGAAAGAATTTATCAAGCATAATAGGAACCGGTAGAATAATATTTAGAAATGACTAAAGAATTCAAAATTGCACCATCAATCCTCTCTGCTGACTTTGCTAGATTGGGCGAAGAAGTCGAGAGTGTAATCGCTGCAGGAGCTGATTTTGTTCACTTTGATGTCATGGATAATCATTATGTTCCGAATCTGACATTTGGCCCAGTGATTTGTAAATCCTTAAGGGATTATGGCATTGAAGCACCAATTGACGTGCATTTAATGGTGCAACCAGTAGATAGATTGATCGCCGATTTTGCTAAAGCTGGCGCAACATATATTACATTTCATCCTGAAGCTTCCGATGACATTGGAGGTACTTTAGATTTAATCAGATCAAATGATTGCCTACCTGGATTAGCGATTAATCCTCCGACGCCCCTCAGTTATGTCGAGGAGTATCTCGATCAAATCGACATCATAACTATGATGTCTGTGAATCCAGGATTTGCAGGACAAAGTTTCATTCCTGAAGTGCTGGATAAGTTGACCGAGACCAGAGCGATGATCGAGAAATCAGGTCGAGAAGTTTTTCTAGAGATTGATGGGGGAGTGAAGGCCAATAATATTGGTGACATTGCTTCTTATGGTGCAGATGTTTTTGTTTCTGGTTCCGGTATTTTTGGGACAGATGACTATCGCGATACCATTGATGAGATGAGACAAAATCTCGCACCTCATTTGAATCAGTAATTTTCCCAATATTTCATTGAAAAAACCCATTTGGATGAGTAGACTAGCCTCCTTTTAATAGGATATAAAAAGCTAATAATGACGACGGTTTCAGCAAAAAAAGAAGACGTGATTCACGATTGGTACTTGGTTGATGCCAAGGACAAGACCCTCGGTAGGCTATCTACTGAGATTGCTCGTCGTTTGAGAGGCAAGCATAAGCCTATCTACACTCCGCATGTTGATACAGGGGATTATATTGTTGTAATCAATGCATCTGGTATTAAAGTTACCGGAAATAAAATGAAAGATAAGATGTATCATAAGCACACTGGATACATTGGAAACCTGAAATCAATGAACCTCGAAACCATGATGAATAAGAGCCCTGAGAGGGTGCTTACCAAGTCAGTAAGAGGGATGTTGCCAAAAACAAAACTTGGCAATGCAATGATTAAGAAACTAAAAGTTTTTGCTGGGCCTGAACACACTCATGGCGCACAACAACCTCAAACATTGGAAATATAATGGCTGCTGAAGTTCACTACGGTACAGGAAGAAGAAAGCGCTCAGTTGCGAGAGTTTTCATTAAAAGAGG
>DMGO01000151.1:0-1208 GCA_003449795.1 Gammaproteobacteria bacterium
GATATCAATACAGTGATTTATGATCGAATCATCAAATGAGAGTTGTTCTTCTACAATTTTAATAGAGCTATTTTCTGCAAGACTAATATTTATTCTTGGTGCGACATTTATATTTTGATTCGGCACATGAATAATATGTAGAAGTCTTTGAACATGTTGATTCACTGCAGTGTTGATTAAAAGAGCATCTCTGCTGACAATATTATTCAGTAAAAGGGGTATTGACTGTCTTTTGGATTTATTATCAATGCTAAAAATAGATCGATTTTCCTCTGAATATAGGTGATTCAGGATTTTTAAATATACTGGTATCTTCTCATCGCAAAAAAACATCCCTGCATGAAAATATATTCTTATTGAATTATCTGAAACTGATTTTAGATCAAAGTCTTTGTGAGATGAATTCAGATTTTTGAAATCTTTCTCGAGAAAATCATCCAGCATAAGATGAAGCTTTGTATTTCTCCATGTCGCTGTTCTTGATAATTTGGGACAAACCTCCTTATATTCTCTCAAGGCGGATTCTCTTTCATGATTCATCCAATCAGGAAGATCATGACCATCATTTTGGACGAACTTTTGAAGTCCATCCATATGATCTGATTGATTCAAGGATTGGTAAGCCATTCGTATCCTCTTTCCTCAAGATCCTTAGCCAGTTGAATGTTACCTGTTTTTATAATCTCACCATTATGAAGAACATGAACATAATCTGGAGTAATATAATTAAGTAGTCGCTCATAATGTGTGATGATGAGTGACGAAGTCTTTTCATTTCTAAATGCATTCACACCTGATGCAACAACTTTCATCGAATCGATATCAAGACCTGAATCAGTCTCATCAAGTATTGACAGAGTTGGTTCCAGCATCAACATTTGCAATATTTCATTGCGTTTCTTCTCTCCTCCAGAAAATCCTTCATTTACACCTCTGGATAGAAATTTTTGCTCTATATCGACCATTCGTGATTTCTCCTTGAGATCAAGTAGAAATTCACTAGCAGATAGTTCATCAAGACCATTATATTTTCTCTTTGCATTGATCGCAGCTTTCAAAAATGCAGTATTCGAGAGACCTGGAATTTCAATTGGATATTGGAAGCCAAGGAAGATCCCAAGATTGGATCTTTCTTCAATCAAAAGATCATTCAAATCATGATCCATGTAGATTATTTTTCCTGATTGTATTTTGTAATCTGGATGCCC
>DMGO01000151.1:1590-3378 GCA_003449795.1 Gammaproteobacteria bacterium
TGCGTCTCACCAGATTCAATTTCAAGATTAAGGCCATTAATAATGGGTGTATTGGCAACATTTACATGAAGATCTTTAATTGATAGGATTTTTGCCATCAGCCGATCGCTCCTTCTAAGTTGACTTGCAATAATGCTCTTGCTTCTACTGCGAACTCCATTGGTAGTTCATTCAGTACTTCTTTACAGAATCCACTTACAATTAGCCCAATCGCATCTTCCTCACTGATTCCCCTCTGCATACAATAGAACAACTGCTCGTCTGCAATCTTGGAGGTTGTTGCTTCATGCTCAAGAATTGAAGATGAATTATTTACATCTATTGATGGAAATGTATGTGCTCCTGCATTGCTGCCGATGAGCAGTGAGTCGCATTGCGTGAAGTTTCTAGAGTTCCTGGCACCTTTTGACATTGTCACTTGGCCTCTGTAGGTATTTTGTGATGATTTTGCGGAGATTCCTTTACTGATAATTTTACTCTTGGTATCTTTTCCAAGATGTATCATTTTTGTTCCTGTATCAGCCTGTTGAAGGTTGTTTGTGAGTGCAATCGAATGGAATTCTCCTTTCGAATTATCACCCCTTAAGATGCAACTCGGATATTTCCATGTAATTGCAGAACCGGTCTCAATTTGTGTCCAGCTGATTTTTGAATTTTCACCCTTGCAGTCACCACGTTTTGTAACAAAATTATAAATACCGCCTTTGCCATCTTCATCACCCGGATACCAATTCTGAACGGTTGAGTATTTGATCTCTGCATCCTTATGTGCGACTAACTCTACAACGGCTGCGTGTAATTGATTCTCATCTCTCATAGGAGCGGTACAGCCTTCTAGATAGCTTACATAACTAGCTTCTTCAGCCACAATTAACGTCCTCTCAAACTGCCCAGTTTTTGCTTCATTGATCCTAAAATAAGTAGATAGTTCCATGGGGCATCGAACACCTTTTGGGATGTACACAAAAGTTCCATCTGAGAAAACAGCAGAATTCAGAGCCGCAAAATAGTTGTCCTTGATTGGGACTACGGTACCTAGGTATTTTTCAATAAGCTCTGGATAATCTATAGCTGCTTCTGAGAAAGAACAAAAGATAACTCCAGCCTCTGCCAGTTTGTCTTTGAATGTGGTTACAACTGAAACACTATCAAATACTGCATCAACTGCTACTCCTGCCAATTTTGCCCTCTCATGGAGTGGAATACCAAGTTTTTCGTATGTCTCAAGTAGCTTTGGATCTACTTCATCGAGGGATTTTGGGCCATCGTCTTGTTTGGGTTTTGAAAAATATGAGATTTCTTGATAGTCGATTGGATCAATAGATAGCTTCGCCCAATCGGGTTGGGGCATTTTCTTCCATTGTTTGAATGCTTTAAGTCGCCACTTGAGAAGAAACTCTGGCTCATTTTTCATTTTCGAGATCAGTGTCACAACCTCTTCATCAAGACCTGGGGGTATGGTCTCAGATTCGATTTCTGTGGTAAAACCATATTCATATGATTTGTTCAGAAATTCATTGATTTCTTTATTTTTATTTTCTGTATCATTCATTTGATTCTTTTTCGTCAAAATATACTCAATGGTTTTCTCGTGAAACAGGTATGTTTGTACTGATAAAATGCTCAATTCGTGTCGGATGTATTAAATCTCCAAGGGTTATATCATTTAGTGCCCATAGAACCCTCTGATTGATCATCTGCCATGCATTTCCAATGTTACAAAAATCCTCGACTTGACATTGATCATCATCACTAGAGCACTGTGTGATTGAGAGATCGCCATCAAGT
>DMGO01000171.1:0-8135 GCA_003449795.1 Gammaproteobacteria bacterium
AAAAGTTAATAGAAGAATACTGGTTTTCTTTGGAATCATTATCGCAGTGGCTGCAAATGCTCTTTGTATCAGATATGTTGATTATGACACAGTGCTTTATTTGAGATTTTTATCTGGTTTTGGAAGCGGAATATATACCTCGGTTGCTGTTGCTGTCTTTGGAATGTCGATAAGGCCCGCTCTTGCATATAACCTGATGCTTTTTAGTTTTGCATTTTCTCAAGCGTTAGAGATGCAAGTACTGCCACAATTGTCCATGAATGGAATTTACACAGCATTTATTGTTTGTTTTTTAATTACCATTCCTTTTCTTGGATGGCTACAGAGTTATCCAGTATCTAAAAATAATGATCAAACCCATGCTCAGCCTCAGAGGAAAAATAAGAAACTTTCATTGGTGCCATGGGTATGCTTATTTGCCATATTCTTGACCTATATCAACATCGGCGCCTATTGGACCTATATTGAGCTTGCGGCTTTGGATGCGAATACAGATGCAGATCTTGTTGGTAGCACACTCGTGTGGGCATCTTTTTGTTCACTGTTGGGCTGCTTCATAGCTACACTTCTTAGTAACCGATTTGGCTTGATTAGACCTCTCTTAATTGCTTTAATCACGATGGCAACTGGAGTCGGTTTGCTCTCATTTGGTATTACAGAACCCAAATTCTTAATGAGTGTTTTTACGTTTAATATACTCTGGATATTCACTGATGTTTATCAAATGGGCTCGCTTGCAAACTTCGATCACGGCGGGCGTTATTCTGCATATCTACCGGCATCCCAAGGGCTTGGTCAAATCGTAGGCCCAAATTTAGCTGCATCAATATTGTCATTTAATCTGGGTTATGAAAGTGTATTCATGATGTGCTGGGCTGCTGCAATGCTAGCAATGGTTATCTATTGGTTGCTGCATCGATATCTCAGAGCAACTGATCCAGAATTGGCCGATGCATCTTGATAGCAATATGTTCCCAAGATTTATTATTATTTTATTTATACTCTTTTCTAATATGGCTTTTGGATTTGATAGATTGACTGGCGAAAAATTTGCAAGCAGATCTGAGGTCTTGGCACAAAATGGAATGGCTGCAACAAGTCATCCACTCGCCACACAGGCTGCAATCGATATTCTTAAAAATGGTGGCAATGCAATAGATGCTGCTATTGCAGCCAATGCCGTATTGGGACTGGTTGAACCCACTGGCTGTGGGATTGGAGGTGACTTATTTGCAATAATTTGGCATGAGAATACCAAAGAGCTTTATGGTCTTAATGCATCTGGACCTGCGCCAACGAATCTTTCTATATCTATAATCAGAGAGCAAGGATTGAAGGAAATACCAAGGTATGGCCCACATCCTGTTACTGTTCCAGGAGCAGTTGCAGGATGGGTAGAAATGCATAAAAGATTTGGAAGGATAGAATTCGAGAATCTATTCAATCCAGCCATTGAATATGCAGAAAAAGGCTTTCCTGTTAGTGAAGTCATTGCATATTATTTGAAAAATGCCAGCGAAAGTTTCAAAGAATTTCCAAACTTCAGATCGGTTTGGATGCCAAATGGAACAGTTCCCAAAAAAGGAGAATTATTCAAGAATCCATTGCTCGCAAATACATATAGAAGCATTGCCAAAACTCATGGAAGGTCATTTTATGATGGTGAAATTGCTGAATTAATCGTCTCCTTTTTGCAGTCTGAGGGAGGTGAAATGAGCCTCAAAGACCTCAAAAATTATAAACCTGAATGGGTTGAGCCTGTATCAACCACTTATCGGGGATATGATATTTGGGAGCTACCACCAAATGGTCAAGGAATAGCTGCACTTCAGATACTCAATATTTTAGAGAACTATAATCTCAGTGAAATGGGATTATTATCATCTGATTACATTCACTTATTTACTGAGGCAAAAAAATTAGCTTTCGAGGATCGAGCAAAATATTATTCAGATCCTGATTTTAATAGTATCCCAGTCAATAAGCTTATTTCAAAAAGCTATGCGAGAGAAAGACTCAGAAAAATTGATCCTAAAAAATCTGCAAAATCATATGACCATGGGAATCTTGAGAATGGCGATACAATCTATATGACTGTAGCCGACAATGACGGCAATATGGTTTCATTGATTCAGAGTAATTATTGGGGCATGGGTTCAGGGATGATCCCGGATGAGACCGGTTTCATGTTGCAAAACCGAGGTATGATGTTCAATCTTGATTCAGAACACTATAATTCGCTGGAGGGTGGGAAAAGACCTTTCCATACAATAATTCCAGCTTTTGTTACAAAAAAGGGAAAACCGCTGATCAGTTTTGGTGTTATGGGTGGCGCGATGCAGCCACAAGGGCATGCTCAGATCATCATCAATCTGATTGATTTTGGAATGAATCTTCAAGAGGCTGGTGATGCACCAAGATTCAGGCACTATGGTTCATCACAGCCCACTGGGGAAGCAATGATTGATGGTGGATATTTGAGTTTAGAGTCTGGCTTTGATGATAAAATCAGAGGTGAGTTAAAATCAATGGGACACAGTCTAAATAATGAAACTGGTGGTTATGGTGGTTACCAAGCTATCATGAAAAAAGATGGGGTTTACATCGGAGCCTCTGAAAGCAGAAAGGATGGCCAAGCCTCTGGTTATTAGAAATTTCAATTAAAGGAAAAAAAGATGACATCATTCATAAAATTTAAAACTTCAATTTTTCTTATTTTATTTTCCATGAATCTTCTTGCCGAAATGCCTGGCATGTCTGGTGAGATCAGAAGAGATTATACTGATACTTCATTTGGTAGGGTGCATTTCTGGACAATAGGAAGTGGACCTGCACTATTATTGCTTCATCAGTCTGGCCAAACTTCAGCTGAATATTTGACATTGGGTCCTGTGCTTGCTGATAGTTTTATGGTCATTGGTATTGATTTACCCAATCATGGCCAATCAGATTCATCAAAACACGAAATGAATGCAGACGAATACGCGGATTCAATTTTGCAAGTCATGGACAATATTGGTGTCGATGATTTTCATTTCCTAGGCCAGCATGGCGGCGCAGCAATTGGCATCAATCTCGGTATACGATATCCAGAAAGGATTGGAAAATTAATCCTCTCAGGAGCTGGAAGAGAAGAGAATTTGACTGAAGAGCAAATTCAGGCACTTATCGATAGACCAATGACCAGAGACCTACCAGTCGATGCAGATGGTGAGTTTCTTGATAAAACATGGGATGTATATCGACATATGAGTGCAAGTACCACATCACCTGAGATGACATTTAGACCATTCTTAACAAGCCTGATCAATCGCCAAAGAAAGTTTGATATGCATTATGCAATCTTTCGATATCAGCCAAACCTAGATGATTTAGATAAAGAAACTCTGCTACTTGAGGGAGAGGAGGATATTTATGCTGGTGATGTTGCAGGATTACAGAAAAGGATCAAAGGCAGCACGATTGTAAAACTTCCGGGTGTTGGCAGTTGGCAGTTTTACGAAGATCCAGAATTACATGATGAGGTCATCACTGAATTTTTACTCACAAATTGAAATTAAAATGATAAATTAATTATTGGAGGAGGGTTAAAAATGACCCTCCTTTTTTATTGCAGGAGAAAGATATGAAAAAAATTATATTCACGTTAATGATAATAATTGGGTCTTCCAATATTTACAGCCTTGATATCAGAGGAGATGCCAATGAATTTAAAGGTGAGATTACCTCTGTGACCCTTACCAATGATGGTGGAGTGATCAATGTGGTCGGTAATACTGGCCAATATGGGAAAGTCTGGATCACTTATAACTTAAGACTGGATAATCCAAATATAGCAACACAGGGTTCCTTTTCAGGAAGAGCGACTGCCATCAATGAGAATGGTGAAAGAAATGCTGCTAGTCGACAAGGCGTATGGGAGCGAAAGGGAAATATTCTTCACTTTTACTCTTTGGACGATGTAACGGATGGAAATTTTTATCTCTGTATTACTGAGATGAATTTAACCACTGACAAATTGGACATGAAATTCTACTCAGTGAAATAGTTTGGAGATCAAATGAGCAAGAAAGTATTAATCTTATTAACTTTCTTTTTTATCAATCCTTCTGTTGCTGAGGAAATAGAGCACTATTCCTCTGCTGAGGCATTAAAAAAAGATTATCCATTCTCCCAGGCGATTAGAGTGGAGAATATCCTTTATATTTCAGGCATAGTTGCTCAGGGAACTGACGGAGAGATTATTAAGGGTGGAATTATTAAAGAATCCCATTTCGTTTTAAAAAGTATGGGAGAGATTCTTGCTCATTTCGATTTAGGATATAAGGATGTATTCAAATGCTTAGTGATGATTGATGATATTGCTGAATGGCCAGATTTTAATTCAGTTTATATCCAGTATTTTGAAAAACCGTATCCTGCAAGGAGTGCATTTGGGGCAGATGGCTTGGCATTAGAGGCATCCTTGGAATTGGAGTGTTTGGCTTATTTTAAAGATTGAGAGATATCAATTTGAGTAACGACAATGTCTAACTTGACAGAGTGCTACTCCATGATTTGATCCATCATATAATTGAGCCAATCCATCTGGCATTGACATAAATCCATCCACAATGTGTTCAACAGATTTGATTTTTTCATCCTTAATCCATCTGACTAATTGTTCTTCTGCTGAATCAATTTCATGAAGGTGATTGTAGATAAAGAATCCTTTAAGCGATGAATTTGTTCTTCTTAAATTGGTATAGTTTTTGAGCCCAAAGGGTTCATCCAAGAGGTACTCTGAAATAGAGCCACAGTGCACAATTCTCGAATTCATAGCCAAGTTCTCCATGCATGCACACAAAATATCACCACCGACATTATCAAAATATAGATCGATGCCATTTGGAGCAGCTTCTCTAATTCTATTCTTAATATCACCAGATTTATAATCAATACTTTGATCACAGCCCAGGGACTCTATAAAATTGCATTTTTCTTCACCGCCAGCAATACCAATAACATAACAGTCCAACATCTTGGCAAATTGCACAACCGTTGAGCCGACACCACCTGCAGCACCTGAAATTACGACAGTCTCCCCCCTGTTTGGATTTCCATGACTAAAGTATCCAAAGTAAGCAGATAAACCAGTCATTCCCAATAGGCTTAAACCAAGTGAGTAAGGTGCACCCATGTCAGGAATCTTTCTAAATTTTTCTTCGTCAGTCATCTTTGATGCTTTATACGTTTGCCAACCCATCTGCCCTTGAACAATCTCACCTTCTTTGTAATCAGAATGTTTTGATTCAATGATTTCTGCGACACCTCTTCCATGAATTACATCACCTATATCAAGTGATTGCTCCCCAGCTGCTGATTCACCAGACATATACATTCGCATCACTGGAGCCAGATTGAGATATAACGTTTTGAGTAAAACCTCACCATCCTGAATTTCGGGGATATCAATTTCTCTGTATTCAAAATCCTCATTGACAACATTGCCTTCTGGTCTTCTGGCTACTCTCCATTGACAATTATTTGCTTCATTCATTTCGAAAATTTTATCAGATGTAGAGAAAAAATATTTTTTCAAATATTTTTTCAGTGTTCCAAGCAAAACAAAATATTGTTTCAAGAAAATATTTTGATAGGATGAAAGTATGAAGAAATTCATCCTGATACTTTGCCTTTCAACTATTACAACAAACATTTTCGCTCAATCACCCACAGTAACTGTAGAAGGGAAAGCAGAGGTGAGCGTTACACCTGATGAAGCAATCTTGAATCTTGGCGTAGAAATGGAAGGACGAGATTTATCAGCAATGACAAAAAGGGTTGCAGAGACAATCAATGCTTTCCTGAAATTAACAGAAGATATGAATATCAAAAAAAATGATGTGATGACTTCAGGTGTTAACATTAACCCAAAATATCGCTATGAGAATAAAACAGGCAGGCGAATTTTTGACGGCTACAGTATTTCAAGGTCAATTAAGGTTGACATAAGAAATATCAGTCAACTTGGAAGCATCATAGAACGCTCTGTTGAACAGGGGATCAATAATATCTCAGCTCCTATATTTAGAGTCAGTCAAGAGGATCAAATCATACAAAGCCTTCACTCATTAGCAGTTGAGGATGCTTTAAAGAGAGCAGGGGCATTGGTTAATCCTTTGAATGCTTCTGTAGGGAAGGCAGTGAAAATTGATGCATCATCGGTAAAATCGATTGCATCAGATATGACTGAGATGAGAGCGCTTGATATCAGCAGCTCGATCGCAGAGCAGAGTTATTCAATTGGACAAATCAAATTTAATCAGAGCGTTTTAGCAACATTCGAAATTGAAAATTAAATGAGCAGAGAATCGCGTATTGAGAGATCAGATAGAGCAAGAAGCCGAAGAAAGACTATTCGAGAAATAAGAAAGAAGCTACTTAAAAGACTATATGCTCACAATAAACACTTGAGAGAAAAAACAAAAAAAATTAGAAAAAGACAGGCTCATTAATTCTCGTTTTTTTCCTGATTTAATTTTTTGAAGCTTTCTCCAAATGCTTTTTGTTTTGCCTCTTTCCAGACACAATAGTCTTCATACATAGTCTTAATCTTTATCGATACATCTTCTGCGCTCAAACCTTCATGAAACCAGTCATGAAATTGTTCTTCAATCGTAAATTGTCGTTCATCCCCAATTGTTTTTCCGTCAACTTTCATATTGATTCTCCAAAATATATAGTCAAAGAGTATAATTTAAAAATGAGTTAAATCAGACATCATCATGAATAAAATTCTTCCAGCAGAAATAAGAAATGTATACAGAGGTCATCCCATCGCACTATGGGGATTTATTGCCTTCTTAGCTTTAATGACATGGCGTTCCATTATTCATCTCATTTATCAGGAGTACGGCCTTCATCAGATTGCCAACTTCATTGTGATTACTGGAGACCCAGATCCGATGCCAATGATATATCTTTTCTTTTCTCTTTGGGGACTGGCTCAATTAATATTATGCATGGTCTGTTGGATTGTAGTTCTTAGGTATCAAGAATTGATTTCATTGATGTACATTTTATTTATTTTTGAGTGGGTAATACGCTTGATTATTTATCCTCTGACTGATTTAGCTTTGGCAAATAATGAACTCTATAATAATGGTTCGACACCAGGTTCTGATTTAGCTCCTGGAATGGCCATTGTTCTGATTGGTTTATTCTTGCTTTCCATAAAAGAATCAAAATCCTAGTTTTTGACTACCTAAAAAATCTATTATCGGGAAATCGTCTGCTTAGTATAGCGTCCAGACCAAACCATTGCCCTGTAGGATATTTAATGAATAGCATAACCAAAATAAAGAATGGCAACAGCGAGGCGTCATAGTAACCACCAATCGCAAAATTAAGTAATATAAATAAACTAACCAGAGCCGATGATCTCGTGGTTAAGCCAACTAACAAACCAATAGCACTGTATATTTCTCCAATCGTGATAAACCAGCCAATAGGTTGATAAAATGGAATTGCAAAATTTGTGAGATAGAAAACTGCAAAACTATCCGGAGGTAACTCCGTCAATCTTTGCAAAAAAATATTTTCTAAAATCGGACTTGTCATCCATTCATCATTGACCTTATTGATCCCAGCCAATAACCAAAACAAGCCAAATAGAAACCTGAGAATGACAAGCAAGAAGCCCAAGATGAGATTTGTTAATTTACTCATTGCCTCCTCTTTTTTGTAATTTCTGATCTATGTATGTGAGTGTCTCCCACAAGGGCAGTCTCTCACAGGAGCCGATGATCTCTTCTTTATGGTTGATCCAATCTTGAGTTTCTCTATCAATAAAAAATTGTTTGATTGTGATCAGATCTGGATCGACAGAGATCTCTGCAGTTGTGTTTTCAATACCAAACCAGTTTCCTTTCTCACTGGTAAAGATTTTTACAGGTCTTGAATGACCTTTGATTTGATAGCCATCAAAGTTTCTTATAAAAAATTCCCAAATTGTGGAAATTTGAGACCAAAATGTTCTTGTTTCTAAATGAATCAGTAAATATGATTCAGCGTCTAAGAAGGCACCATCTATTTCATTCTGTCCCTCAGAGCAGACTAACGTTGCTTCGCACATGGTGCAAAATTCACCAAAT
>DMGO01000033.1:0-6241 GCA_003449795.1 Gammaproteobacteria bacterium
GCAATCAATCTAGGCTTTGGTCTAGGACCTCTTGCCATTACATATGCAGCGACGGCTTTTGGCTGGAACATGGGATACACATATGTCGGAATAATACCAATCATTCTCGCAGCAATTATATTTATGTTTCTTGAGCCAGTCCCAAGAGAGGATGTATTCTAAATTTAGGCTTCTGAGTATTTCTCAAAATCGCATGTGAAGTCATGGAAGGTGTGATTGGGCTCATAAGCAAAGGGTTTCCAACCTAATTGTTCATAGTCTCCAACTAGGGATGTGGGTTTTATGAGCCCTCCCGTTTGAACAACTGCACCAAAATTCTCACGACCTCTGAACATCATTGGGTCCCACCCATGATACATGTAGAGCATATTAGGGCCCATTGCTGAGGTCACATGTGCTTGAGCAATAAATGATCCTGATTTGCTGAATACTCTGATCAGTTCGCCATCTTCAACATCCTTAGTTTTTGCATCTTCTGGATTGACATAGACATCAGGCTCCCCTCTTTGAAGGCTGAGGAGAAAGCTGTCATCACGCCACATGCTATGGATACCATGCCTTGCATGTCCCATCAGCATTTTCATGGGATAACCTTCGTTAATTATGGCATCTTTGTGCCCAGGTAGCGCTTCATCGAATTTCATAAACCAGTCGTGATCAATATAAAACTGTTGCCTGTGGGTCAAGGTCTTGTAACCGGTCTTTTCCCTAACATTGTCATAAATCTCTGAGAAAAAAGGAGACTCTTTTGAATGGAGCGTGGTTTCAGAGCCTTTATTTCTCAAGAAACCTTTTGCAGCAAGTTCCTCATATTTGACGTTTTGGATGCCTGTTGTATTATCCAAAAGGAATTGAATAACATCCTTCACAGACTTAATTTTTCCTTCATCGGTGAACTCATCGTGATATTTTGTCATATCTCTCGCGAACGGAACGCCCACAACATTGTCAGGTATGGGACTTACGTTTCTTTCTTTTGCACGAATGGAGATTGCTTCGGCCAGTCTTTTGTAAGCAGTCCAGTCATCTACACTCTCTCCCAAAGGCTCGACCGCTTTATCTATGACCTGCATATAAGGCGTCCTTGGCTCTAGATGAAAGTCATGTCTTTCATAGTGATGGGAGATAGGCAATACATAATCAGAATACATTGCTGTAGCACCCATATCAGTAGCAAAAGTCGCTATGGTATCTAGTTTGCTAAAGGCATTTTCTCGCCATCTCTTACCAGATGATCTCCAACTGGCTGCATTGGTTCCTGAAAAGAGTCCCATCTTCCAAGGTTTCTTTGAATAGTCTGGAAACCATCCGTTTTTCACAGATTCTTGGAAATGATGATCGTATTCTTCAGCCAATTCTTTTCCATAAATTTCCTCATTGAATTCTTTCATGTTTGCATGAACATAGTCCCATCTTGAGAGCGTAGATACACGAAAGGCAGCAATTGGATTTTTGAGAGCAAATGGGAAAAGGGCGCTTTCATCTTTTGCTAGGTTTGTGATGGTAAGACCGCCTCCTTCTTTGCCGGTATTGCCAGTGATGCAAAGCAGTAAAAACAATGCTCTTTGCAGTAAATCTCCATGCAGATATTTCGAGGCACGATAACCAGCATAGATCATCCCTGGCTTTGAGCTAGAAAATTTTCTTGCTACATTTCTAATTATTTTTGCGCTAATGCCAGTTATTTCTTCAGCATATTCTGGGGTGTGCTGCGATGCCCTTTGTTTCACAAGTTCGAAAACAGTGGTGACCACAACTGGACCATCTTTCGTTTCAATGGTCCACTCACCCTCAATCGCTGGCCTTAGCCCCTGAAGGTCGATAGAAGGCATAGGTGGTATTAGGTGTTCGGGCGTGCCAGGAGGCGGTGCAGGAGGAGTGCCCGTACCTGGTGCCTCAGTTAATTGGTCATTCTTTTCATCCCAAAAATAAAACCGATTATCTTTGGCATCAGCAGAAGCCTTAGGTAGGTCAGTCTCTCTTAAATATTTTAAGTTGTCCTTCCTTACCAAAAATGGGAGATCCGATTGCTCCCTCATGTAATCCTCATCATAACTTTTGTCACTTATGATGGTTTCGATCATCGCCATTGCTAAAGCAATATCTGTTCCAGGTTTTGGATTAAGCCATTTGCTGGCATGCATTGCAGTGGCGTTAAAATCTGGTGAAATTGAGATTACTTCAGTCCCATTGTATTTTGCTTCCCAGAAAAAATGAGCATCAGGAATCCTTGTGACTGCTGGATTGCAGAACCAAATCAAGCAACACTTGGATTTATAAATCTCAGCCATTGTGTTGCCAAGCGTGACATGCCCAAGAGTGATTTGAGCTCCAGAGAATAAGTCACCGACTCCTGCAAATGCCTCTGGCATCTGAACTCCAGTGATATTTGCAAATCTCATAATGCTGGCATAAGAAGCCCTTTTCATGACCATTTGGGTACCAAGCCCACATGTGATTGCTTCCGGCCCATATTCAACAGAGTGATCTATGAATTTATCTGCAATCTCCGTCATGGCTTGTTCCCATGTGATCCTTTCCCACTTTCCTTCGCCCCTTTCTCCGACTCGTTTCAGAGGATAAAGGATTCTTTGTTTACCATACATGTAACGAGAATGACTCAAGCCTTTTTGACATCCTCTTGGTCCATAATCAGGGGCATCGCCAGAAGAACCGTATTCGCCTTGTTGCTCTTCTCTCCAGACCACGCCATTTTTTACATAAACATTGAAAGCGCACTGACCAGTGCAGTTGGTGCCGTGTGTGGATCGACTCACCTTATCCCAAGTCCATTTTTTTCTCGCGACGTCTTCCCAAGAACGATATTGGCCTTGACTATCAACCGCAAGAGCCGATGAAGAATAATTCAATGCAAGACCCAATGATGCAGAGCCTTTTAAAAAGTTTCTTCTGTTAAATTTGGACATGGTGGCCATTCGAATAATGTATCACAAAAACACTATGTGTTGTGCTGTCCAGGAATCACCAGGACCCTTCCACTTGCTTGTCCAATCGCAAACTCAACCAGATTCATTCGATCATTCCCAAAAAACATCTGGTTCTCAACAAACATTGTTGGGCTTCCATATCCGCCACGTTGAGCAAGTTCCTTGGAGTTTTCTTCTATCACAAGATCTAATGAGTCGTCATCCAAAGAATCTTCAATTTTTCCATTCAAGCCAATATTTTCAGAAATCTCTTGCAAGATTTTCTTATCTGAAATATCTTTAGACTCACTGAAAAAAGCTTTAAAAACTTCCTCTGAATACTCTTTTATAAGACCCTCATCGACAGCATGAGCCACACCTCTGGATGCAGCCATTGAGACTCTATGATCAATATTTTCCATTTGATTTATGACCACTGTGCAATAGTTTGCCCAGTCTTGTAGGTCTTTTTTTCTGTAATTTTTTTGATAATTAGCTGTATTTGCTTTGGGTTTATCAAGAATCTCTCTCATTATCTCAAGATTTATGGGCTTCCAGATGATGTCCGATGCAGTTCTGGTTGCAGTTTGAATCAATCGTTTGAAGCCAAGATAGGTCCAAGGGCAACTATAATCAAAGTAGAAATCTACGGAGATTTTTTTCAGGCTCATGCTTTTGTTCCTCTTAATTCGGTTTTGAGTACTTTGCCATTGGCATTTCTTGGTAATGCATCAATTATTTCAATAATCTTTGGAATTTTAATAGATGCGATTTTATTACTACAAAAATCTTGAATCACATCAAGGGAAAGTTCCTCTTCTTTGAAAACAATAAATGCTTTAATGATTTCACCCCATTTTTCATCAGGCTCACCAACAATAGCAATATCATTAATCTCTGGGTGCTCTAAGAGCACTTCTTCAATTTCCCTTGGATAAATATTGACTCCACCAGAGATGATCATGTCTTTTTTTCTGTCGACTATGTATAGGAACCCATCTTCGTCTTTTTTAGCAAGGTCGCCTACTGTAAGCCATTCTCCGTCAAAAGCATCTTGAGTTTCTTTTTCTTTTTGCCAGTAGCCATTAAATATATATGGACTGCTTGTGAAAACTTCCCCAACCTCATTTGGCCCGCATTCACCACCATCATTATTTAAAATTTTTATCTCTGTAAAAGGAAAGGGCTCTCCGACACATTGCTTTTTTCTTAATTGGTCATCTGGCCCTAGGTTTGAAATAATTCCACCTTCCGTTGAACCATAACATTCATAAAGCAGACCCTCTCCAAAATGTTTAACAATCTTTTCTTTTAACGATTGTGGCAGTGCGGCTGCGTTTGATATGATCGTTTTTAAAGAGCTTCCAGTGCAGTTATCAAGAATGGATTGATCTATGCCTAGCATCCCATAAAAATGGGTTGGAACTCCAAAAAAACCTGTCATTTCCTCGTCTTCAAGAGTTTTCATTACTAATTCAGGATTGAAGTCATCCATAATCTCTGCGTAACCTCCAAAAAATATGGGCGCTAATGAAAAGATCATCCCAGCACCATGGCACATTGGGGCAATAGAAAGAAAGCGATCATCAGAAGAAAAACAACCATAAGCATCTGCCATCCCATAAAGAGTCAGAGCTCTTGATCGATGTGGCACTAAAACACCTTTTGGTTTTCCAGTCGTCCCAGATGTGTAAGGGATTGTAAATGTTTCTTTTTCTTTAATGGTTGGAAGCTGACTTGGACATTCAGTTTGAGCGATAAGGGTTTCCATCTCGTTATCTATTCCAATAATCTCTTGAACACCACGGATATTTCTACCAACCAGCAAAGATGCGACTTTCTGATCAACAAATACCAATTTTGCTTTAGCATCTTCGCAGATTGAAACAATATCATTTGCTGTCAATTTGGGGTTAACGGTGGCAATTGGATGACCCAACTGGGAGGCAGCTAGAACAATTTCCATATACTCAATTGAATTAGATGCAACAATTGCAATATTGCATTTCATTGGAATCTGAAAAGAATGGATAATCCCAGAAATTGAGTCAATTCTCTCTTTGAGTTCATGATATGTTCTTGTGTTTTGTCCATGTTTATATGCAACTTTAGAGGGACTCTGAGAACAAGCAGATAATATTCCATCGGAGATAACGGTATGCTTGAATGACGATGGCAGATCAGTAATCATGAGAAAAAAGTCTTAACTTAAACTGAAGACTTCCAAAGCATTCTCTCTCAATATTTTCTGAGACGCAGCTTCTCTAAAATTAAGATCATTGAATTCTTTTACTGCTCTCTCAGGATCAATCACAGGCCAGTCTGTCCCAAAGAGCACTTTGTTTTGCCCATAAGAATTTGCATAGTGAACAAACGATTCTGGCCAATATTTTGGTGCATAGGCATCACCTGCAGTATAGATATTTTCATGTTTCCAGCACATGGATATCATCTCATCAGTCCAAGGAATACCTATGTGAATTCCAATCAGCTTCAATTCAGGAAAATCAATCGCAACCTCATCAAGGTATATTGGTTTCCCAACACTGGGTAGACGCCTATTTCTGGAATAGATTAAATTGTGACCAACCTGCATCATAATTGGTATACCGAGCTCACAACACTTTGCATAGTATGGATAGTATTTCCTGTGATTGGGCGGTAGTTCGCACCAATGAGGGTATAGATGTGCCCCAACAAACCCCATTTCCTTGACTGCATATTCTAAATCTCTTAAGCCTTCCATTCCTCTGAAAGGATCAATTCCTGCCAATCCAGAAAATCGGTCAGGGTTTTCAAGACAAACCTTATGAACACTTTCATATGGCACTTCAAAAGATTCCTCTACTCTTATATCTCCTGCTCGAACTGCGATCAATAATGAGCGTTCAATTCCTGCTTTATCCATTTTTTTAATGTAGTCTGGAATAGTGACACCAGGCCTCATTTCCTCAGGCATTCGGACTTGTTCCTTGAATTCGTCATCCAGCCCAGTTTGCCCAAGATCCACTTCTGTAGGTGTATAGAGGTTTACTACAATGTCGATGATTCCGCTCATATTTTCAATGATGGAACATTAATGAATTTATCAAATGATCAAGAGCTGCGAGTTTCTACTGGCCGTCTAGATCCCATGGACCTGTTGATTTTGACCTCACAGGCAAGCCTGCCATAACAAATCCTTGCGTTTCTGGATCATAGTTCACGGCATCGCCCTTCACAATTACTTGAGAATTTAACGTAACCCAGTTGATCAGTGATCCATCCAGTCTGAATATCCAACTACATCCCATTTCCTCTCCAGTTATGAAGTG
>DMGO01000033.1:6642-7088 GCA_003449795.1 Gammaproteobacteria bacterium
CCTGTCAATGTATAGGCTTCTTCAAATACAGGGTGATGGATTAGTCTGTTATCGGACCATCCTGGTGGAGCCCATCCCAGAAGAGTAATGAATCCCTTTTCATTTTCTCCTTCTGGAGAAGGATCGTGGTATAGGATTTTTAATTGAAGGAATCTTTGGGAGTCTCCTTCATATATGTTGTCCATCCAGTCCATTTTAGCTGAATCACAAATGGTTAATTTCCCCGGCTCTTCCGACGCAGTATTTCCACCTTCTGGAATAAATTCACTCTTATTAGATTCAGATACAGAGAAACCCCAATCACCGTACTCTCGGAATATTAGAACCTCAGACCCTTTATCAACACTTATGTCGGGAACTCTTAGACCTGCTGGCGCTCTCCAATACATTCCTGGACCGAATGTTTCATTGCCCATTTTTACTTTACCCTCAAGCACAAACCATTC
>DMGO01000152.1:0-4443 GCA_003449795.1 Gammaproteobacteria bacterium
CCAGATAGAGTGCTTGATGATGTAACAAATGGGTATGTACCTTGATCAATATCTAGCATTGAGCCTTGAGCTCCTTCAAAGAGTATATTTGACTGTTTCAACTTCAAATTGTTCAACTCTTTTGAGCTATCAACAACAAGGTCCTTGATTTTAGAAAAATGACCCATCCACTCTTTGTGTGTATCTTCAAGATCAGTTCCATCAGATTCATAGAGCTCTTCAAGAAGAAAGTTGTGATAAGCAGTTAATGAGGTGAGTTTCGATTTGAATAAGTCTTTTTCAAACAAGTCCATTACATGCAGCGCTCTTCTAGCGACCTTATCTTCATAAACAGGTCCAATTCCCCTGCCAGTGGTTCCGATTGCATTTTTTCCTAATGACTTCTCCCTTGCTTCATCAATGAGTATGTGACTCGGTAGTATCAATGGACACTGAGAGCTGATCATTAGCTTACTCTGGATATCGATACCCTTTGATTCAAGATATTCAATTTCTTCTATAAGCGTTGGCAAATGCAGAACAACCCCATTACCAATAATACATTTGGCATCGTTGAAAATGCCTGATGGTATTAGATGAAGGACAGTTTTATCGCCATCAATAACAAGAGTGTGGCCAGCATTATGCCCTCCTTGGAATCTGACAACAGCGTCTGCTTTCTCGGTGAGAATATCTATAATCTTCCCTTTACCCTCATCTCCCCACTGAGCACCGATTACGACTAAAGATTTGGACACTGAATACTCCTAGAAAAAGTTCATTAAGATGACGCCTATTATAATCAAGATAAGTCCGGTAATCCTTATAGAATTCTCATCAGTATTCAGCATTTGCACAAGAAGAAACTTATAGAACTTTGGTGAAATAAAAGGAAGAAGCCCTTCCAGTATCAAAAATACCGATAAAGCAAAGACTACCTCATTGACCCCCATGCAGTTATATTCTCTACTATTCTGCGTTTTGGTCGTTCAGGTATTTAAAGAAATCTCCCTCTGAGTCAAGAACAAGAATATCATTGGAAGTGCCAATAGAGGCTTTATATGCCTGAATGCTTCTATAGAAAGAATAAAATTCTCTGTCTTCGTTATAAGCCGTTGCATAGACATTTGCAGCAGTGGCATCACCTTCACCTCTGATGATTTGGGAATCACGATTTGCATTGGCAAGAATCTCCGTTCTAGCCCTGTCAGCTTCTGCCCTTATAACTGTAGCCTCCTCGCTTCCCTCAGCTCTAAGCTCAGATGCGATTCTTGCCCTTTCTTGTCTCATCCTATTGTAAACGGACTCACTCACATCATCTGAAAGCTCGATTCGTTTAACTCTTACATCTACAAGCTCAATGCCTAGATTTCTGGCATTGCTTGCAGCATCAGTTAACATCCCAGACATTAACTCTCTTCTTTCCTTTGAGACAACTTCAACGACTGTTCTTTTCGCAAATTCAGAACGAAGCCCGTCTTTAACATTTTCCAGTAATCTTTGAGCGGCAACAAGCTCATCACCACCGGTTGATCGATAGTAA
This sequence comes from Gammaproteobacteria bacterium, assembly GCA_003449795.1. GTDB lineage: Bacteria > Pseudomonadota > Gammaproteobacteria > Steroidobacterales > UBA11654 > CACPJA01. The sequence continues at coordinate 1,523 of DMGO01000152.1, forward strand.
TCAGTGGTATTGGCTATTCTCCATTTGATGAAAAAGTCCACAAAAAGGTTCTTCTTTTCTGCAGTCAAAAAGAGCTCTTGTGGATTATTGATTGTTAATATTCTCTTTGGATATTTATTTACGTTATTAACAAATGGAAACTTGAAATGTATGCCTGGCTCATAGTCAGATTGAATGATTTCTCCAAATCTGAATTTCAGAGCATATTCTCTCTCATCAACAGTGAATAGACTGTTTGAGATAATCACAAATACAGCTACAAGTATAAATATGAATATATTTTTCATTATCTAACCCTCCTCATTCTTGGATCTTGAGTGGTTGTTGATGAACTACTCCTATTCGATTGAGTCTCGGTATTTACAGAGTTATCTTTTTGAGTGGAGTTCTGTTGAAGGAGTTTATCTATGGGTAGATACATTAGATTCCCACTTCCATCAGAATCCATTAATACCTTGTTTGAATTTCCGTAGACATTTTCAATGGCATCAATATACAGCCTTTCTCTAGTAACCTCTGGCGCTTTTTGATACTCGACCAACAATTTACTAAATCGCTCAGCCTCACCTTCAGAATCAGCTATAACTTTTGCTTTATATGCTTCTGCCTCTTGAACCATTTTAGCAGCATCACCTCTGGCTTTTGGTACGATATCATTCGCATACGCCTCAGCTTCAAAAGCATACCTCTCTTTATCCTCTCTAGCCTTGATTGCATCTTGAACTGCATCTTCGACTTGGACTGGAAAGTTTGCATCTTGTAATGCGACTTGAGTAACTGAGATTCCAGTACCATACTCATCTAAAGTATTTTGAATCACTGATTGTGTTTGAATTGCAATTGAAGAACGCCCTTCGGTGAGGATGAAATCAAGATCTGTTTTACCAGCAACTTCCCTGATCGCGCTTTCACTCACTTCACTGAGAGTTTCCTCTGGATCTCTAACATTAAATAGATAATCAACAGGGTTTGTTTTTCGATATTGAACAACGAGGTCAACAACGATGATATTTTCATCTGAAGTGAGCATTGTTGTCTGCTGTTTGAAACGATTAACTACATTGACATTGACTATTTCGACAGACTCAATCGGCCATGGAATATGCCAACGAAGTCCAGGCGTGGTTGTCTGATTATATTCTCCGAATCTCAAAACAACTCCTCTCTCAGAATCATCGATCTGATATAGTCCAGTAAGCATCCATAAAAATAAGCCTAATACGATAAGTAAAGATGCTGGCGGTCCTTTCTTTTGTGTGCTTCCTTTTGATGATCCACCAAAAAGTGTATTAAACCTTTTTTGCCATTCCTCAACAATCTGATCTAAATCGGGAGGCTGATCTTTAGGATCCCAAGGTGATTTTCCATTATTTGTCATTGTTTATTTAACTCCAATTTAATCAATGATTCGCTATTTTACTCTGTATGGCTTCAATTTTTTCATTTTTTTTAAGTCTCTCATAACTAATGTCATCTATTTCACAGAGTATCTCAATTTCATTTTCATTATTGACTTTCTCTTCAATTACTTTGGATAGCTGATAAATCTCTGAACGAACCCTTGATTGTCCTAATTCCAATTTTATTCTCTTAAGTGTTCTCTTTGGCTCCAACACATTGGAGATTTTTGTTATCAATTCATCTAATCCAAGACCATTTTGGGCAGAAACCTGCACTCCATCTTTAATGGAGAATATTTCTGATTGATTTCTGATGAGATCAATCTTGTTGCAGACGTTGATTACGGGCACATTATGAGCATTGATTTGTTTTAAAACTTTTTCCACAGAATGTTTGTTTTCATAAAGGTTTCGATTACTCACATCCAATACATGAAGTATCAGATCTGCTGAACACAGTTCTTCTAAAGTTGATAAGAATGCCTGAACCAGAGTTTCTGGTAATTCTCTTATAAAACCAACGGTATCACTCATGATTACTTCATCCTTACTCGATAACTTCAAGGGCCTAAACAAAGGATCCAATGTTGCAAACATTTGATCTGCAGCATATGTTTCAGATGAAGTTAGGGCATTAAATAGTGTTGACTTACCAGCATTTGTATACCCAACAAGTGCGACTGTTTTAGCTGATTTCATCCTTGATTTTCTATTAACAGACCTTTGAACTTCAATCTTTTTAAGCCTGGACTTTATGGATTTAATCCGAACTCCTAAAAGCCTTCGGTCGGTTTCAAGTTGTTTCTCCCCTGGGCCTCTCAGGCCAATACCCCCTTTCTGTCTTTCTAAGTGAGTCCAGCCTCTGACCAATCGGGTTGATAAATGATTCAGTTGCGCCAACTCAACTTGTAATTTACCTGCAGAGCTTTTTGCTCTCTTTGCGAAGATATCCAGTATCAAACGAGTCCTATCAATCACAGGACACTTGAGAATCTTCTCAAGATTTCTTTCTTGAGATGCAATTAGATCATGACTAAAGACCAATAGGTCAAATTCTTCTTCAGATATTTTTGTTTTTAGATCATCAATCTTGCCTTTCCCAATCAAGGTGTTTCGATTATATGCTCTTACGTTGATATAAGTAATGCCAGAAATAACTGATCCAGTAGATAGCACCAATGATATAAATTCCTCATTGTCATTTGCAAAAGGACTATCGGGCCCATTGACAATAACCAGATGGGTTCTAATTTTTGGATTTTTATGATTAATCAATCTAATACTTCAAAATGATTATTTAGAATTTCTTCAATGGTTTTGATATTGTCTGTTTCCATTGGCTCAAGCTTATATTGATCATCAAATGATCTCAACCAAGTAATTTGCCTTTTCGCATATCTGCGACTCGATAATTTTGCAGTATCTATGGCAACTTCTAGCGTCTTTTCCCCACGAATGTATTCAAGCATTTCACGATAGCCTATCGATCGCATTGAATGACTTTCATTTGACACTCGTTCT
>DMGO01000064.1:0-6244 GCA_003449795.1 Gammaproteobacteria bacterium
TGATTTAGAATATCTCTCTAAATAGACCGAATGAGGCATTTACAGATGACAAAAAAAATATTCGTTATTTCTATCATATCTCTCTGCTATGTAAATAATGCCCATGCATATCTTGATCCCAGTACTGGAGGTATGCTGATATCTGCTATCTTAGGAATGTTTGCAACGCTTGGTCTCGTGATTAAATCTTATTGGTATAAGTTAAAGTCGATCTTTAGAAAAAAGGATTGATTATCATTTATGAAGACATTCTTTAAGGACTTTCAAGGATATCGAGCATATAAAAAACTTCCTAAAACTTTCAAAAATATTATTTTTTACTCGGAGAGTTTCCAAGACTGGCATCATCTCAAACCCCTTTTAAACGGATTACTGAATCAGCAAATAGCTGTGACCTATGTCACTTCTGATGAAAAAGACCCAGGATTATTAAAACAATCTTCAGGATACAGATCGATTTATATTGGAAAAGGATTTTTTAGGATACTATTTTTTCAGTATTTAAAAGCCAAGATGATGATCTTAACCATGATGGATCTAAATAATTTTGAACTTAAAAGATCAATCCATCCTGTCCATTATGTGTATATTTTTCATAGTTTAACCAGTACTCACATGGTCGATACAGAGCAGTCGTTCGATCATTATGACACCATCTTATGTGCTGGACCCCATCAAAAGAAAGAAATTGAACTGAGAGAAAATAATAAAGGATTGATTAGGAAAAATCTTATTTCATATGGTTACCCAAGACTTGAAAAGCTTATTCAATTAAATGCTCTACCCAATAATGATAGAAAAGTCATACTTTTAGCCCCCACGTGGGGAGAGAATAGCATTATCAATCTTGTTGGAATGGAAATCTGCTCAATCATCATTGATCAAGGTTACTCACTTATACTAAGACCGCATCATGAGACACTAAAGCGTTCACCAGATCTAATCGATGAAATAGAAAAGAAGTTTTCAAATCATGAGTCATTTAAATTGGTCAAAGAAATGGGTGAATCTGAGTCCCTCTTGCAGTCTGACTTATTAATCTGTGATTGGTCAGGAACCGCAATTGAGTATGCACTGGGATTGGAAAAACCAATTATATTTATTGATATACCACCTAGAGTTAGAAACCCGAACTGGAACGAAATTCAATCAGAGCCACTAGAAATGAGTATCAGAGAAAAGGTGGGCTCTATTATCTCTCCATCAACTCTCGAAGAGCTTCCAATGACCATTGCTCAATTATTGAATAATGATCAAACCTTTTCAGATCAGATAAAATCACTGCGAGAAGAATTTGTATATAATTTAGGACATTCAGAAACCGTTGGTCCAGAAGAGATAAAAAAATTATTAAAAAAACTCAAAAACTAAATTTCCCTTCAAATTGGTTCCTTTGGTATGGCTTTTTTAATGGAATCATCGCTTCTCTGATAGCGATTCAGTATCTTTTATTCTTTCCTTCAACAAATAATTTGCTTTCTATAAGCTATATATTATTAGCAACTTTAACTCACTTTATCTCTATACATTTTTTGCCTTTACTTTTGATGTCATTGATACATCGATTCATAGGTTTTGGAGCGGTTCTTGTCATCTTATCCATCATTTATGCATCAATAGTAAATAGTTTGCTCATCATGGATGCTAACTTCTTTGCCAGCAATCGATTTCACATGAGTCTGATGACCGTGATACTTTTTGATAGTCAGACCTATTTATTTGCATTGTTTCAAATCATGATTATGCTCGTTTTTCATTATTTTCTTGGTAAAGAGATCGGTAAGTTTCTAGAAACCAGAACGGAGAAAGCTTATCTTGGCGTCTCAGTGGCAGCGCTTGTAATCAGTGCATGGGTATATGTCCAAGGTGTTCATATATGGGCAGATGCAACCTATCAGTCATCCATTACAACATTTACAAGATATTTGCCTTCATTCAGACCCCTTCATGCCAAACGAGATCTTGCTAGATTGGGATTAATTGATTCAGATCAATTGAGAGAAAAAAATATGTCTAAAGAAGTATCAGATTCTGAATTACTTTACCCAAAGACTCCTTTGCAGTGCAGCAGTGATGTTGAATCTAAAAATGTTTTAGTCATTTTGATAGATGCGTTGCGTCCAGAAATGCTTACACATGAAATAATGCCAAATACATCAAAGTTTTTTAAGGAAAGTTCAAATTTTGAAAATCATTATTCTGGTGGAACTTCATCAAGAATGGGAATGTTTTCACTCTTTTATGGCCTGCCATCTACCTATTGGAGGGTTTTTCATGACAATCTGAAGCCATCATTGTTGATTCAACAATTTGATGAGAGTGGCTATGATGTTCAGGCTATCAGTTCATCGGGATTGGGAAGTCCTGCAGTGCTAGATAGGACAGCTTTTGTTGGTATCTCAAAGATTAACCTTAAGCCACTCAGCGATTCAGAAGTAACGAGTCTTCAATTGACCACTGATCTCTGGGAGGAGTCTATTAACCAAAAAAATGAATCAAAGTTCTTCACGCTTCTCCATTACGATCCTCCTATAAATGATGTCAATCATAATGAGTCAATCAAAATCAAAAATAGATTCACAAGAAAAGATGATGCCTCTCACAATATTGAAGTATTCAGATATATCGAGTCCATCCGTGAGGTCGATAGAGAAATTGGAAGATTAATCAAAGTTATTAATAACAAAAATTTACTCAAAGACACCATTGTCATAATGACTTCAGATCATGGTTATGAACTGGATGATTATCAAACCAATTACTATGGGCACTCCAGCAATTATAGTCCAGTACAAACAAAGGTTCCCATGATGATGATTTGGCCAGGCAGAGATGCAAAGAAATATTCATCCCGATCATCCCATCATGATTTTGCCCCAACTTTAATGAGGGAAATATTGAACTGCTCAAATAATTACTCTGATTACAGTACAGGCAATAATTTATTTGATGAAAAGCCTTGGAGATACATGATTGCCGGTAGTTATGATTCATTTTCGGTTTTTACAGATCAGAAAATTATCATTTCATACGGAAGCTATTTTGAGGTAAGGGATCAAAATTATGATCTCTCAGAGATCGAAGGTTCTGATTATAAAGATCTCGAAGATGCGGTATCAGACATGAGCCAATATTTTAAATGATGTCTATCTTATTCAGAATCTTATTTTTCATTTTAATATTCACTCAGCAGGCCCATTCCCTCGATCAGGAACTTTCAGATCAGATTATGCTCAATCCAGAGGAGCCAACAATAAAAAAATGGACAACCTGTTATCCAGATTGTTTATCAAATACTAATATTTTTTTGGAGCTCAGCAATAACGCAAAACCATTTATAAGAATTTTTGATAGCAAAGGCGATGCATATGATGACTATCTAATTTCATCAGATTATGAAGGCGAAGATTTTGAGGTTGTTTACAGCAGTCCCAATCCTTTAGAAGAGATTTCACAAATAATTTATAAAATTGACAAACAGAATCGTTTTTTGGAATTAATCATTCAGTCTAATGATGATGTAAAAATAGAAATTGATCTAAAAAATCTCCTCAGTGAAGAGGACATCTATGGTTTGGGAGGACTTTACAACGGCACATGGTTGGTAAGCGTTGATGAGCACGGTTCTGAGAATATATCGAACTTAAGGCAAGTCAATACCAAGCAAGGCTCTTGGGTTGGCGCTCGAACAAGATTTTGGTCATTTCTTATTTCACCTATAAAAAATAATTTACTAATTGATGAAATAGATGGATTAGAATCAAGATTCCGATTGACGTCTGAGGCAGGGAATGGAGTACATCAATTTAGATTGTATTTTGGCCCATTGAATACTGCTGAGCTGAGTGAGCTTGATCCTGAGCTAAGACAATTAATGTATTCAGCACTTTGGGATTGGTTGAGGCAACTATGTTTTTTTATTGAATGGATCTTTATTTCGCTTTTAAATTTAGTTGGGAATGAAGGTATAGCAATTCTTCTGCTTGCTTGCGTGCTAAAAATCATGATTTTTCCACTCAATCGAATTGCTGAAAAATGGCAGGATGATGTCAATAGCATTCAGTCTGATTTGCAACCTCAGATCGATGAAATAAAAAGCATGTTTTCTGGCGAAGAGGCCAATCGTAGAATCATGCAGGTCTACCAAGACAAAAATATAAGTCCATTTTATTCAGTAAAAAGCTTATTTGGTTTTCTTATCCAGATTCCAATATTTATTGCTGTTTTTGATGTGCTGGGAGAATCAATATATTTATTGGAGAAATCTTTCTTGTTTATTGATGATCTAAGTAAACCAGATCAATGGTTATCACTTCCAATTATAATTCCCTTTTTCGGGTCATCATTTAATCTTCTGCCATTCTGTATGATGATCATCAGTCTGCTAAGTTCATTCCTTTATATTGATCAAAACTTAACCAGTGATTTATTGAGAAATCAAAAAAGAAAATTATATTACATGTCTCTTTTGTTCTTTGTGTTGTTGTTCACCTTCCCTTCCGGAATGGTGCTTTATTGGACATCCTCAAATGCTTTAGAACTCATGAAAATAATATTTAAAAAGGCATCATAAAATCTTATAACGCATTTCTTAGATTCTTTAATTAATCTTGATTTCGGATGAATATAAATGATTTTATATTTAAGAAAGAAAAGATTGATCCTGTTACTAATAAGGTCAATTTTGAAATACCCGCCCAATAAATAGCAAATGGGTCAGAAATTCCTCTCAGAAAATCTAATCCTCCAAGAAATATCACAAAACCAATCATGACTACAATGTGCATTAGTAACCTCCTTTTATTAGGCATTTGGATTGCCAGAAGCGACAGTATAAGGATAGGTAGGCCTAACATTGAAGGGATAAAAGAAGTAACAGAACTGCTTTCACTTAAGTAGCTAACTAGAAATCCAAATAAGATGAGAAATATAGAATATATAATTGAGATGTAAGGCATACTTAATCCCAGAAAAGTGTATTCTTCTTTATTCATTATTTCCTCATTTAATAATTAAAAAAGCTCGTCTATGATACATTATTGTAGGATCTAACTTAAAGGGTTTAAAAAAGATTTTAGGGAATTAAGACTGAATAGAACTTTTCCAACAATATCCTCAACTTCATGCTCTTTTTTCAAAATTGGTGAATCATATGAGTGGTTATCACTAGTAACTTTGAACTTTCCCGAATCCAACGAATTTATTCTTTTGAGAACTAAACCATATTTTTCTGTTTCAAAGGCAATAACATCATTTTTCTTTATTTTATTTGTGCTTAAACAGAAAACTATATCACCAGATCGGTAAGACGGTTCCATGCTTACTCCCTCAACTTTGAATATCTTAATCAATTATTTATTAGATTAGATTATTACTATTTTGGGCATACAACTTCTAGTTTGGGTTCATATGGGACGGTTTTTAATTCTGTTTCCATATCTTTTGTAGCCCAGAATATTTCTGAAAATTGATTTATATTTTTAAGCAAATCTAAACCATTCTGACGATCTAAGCTTTGTTTACATTTTGAAGCAGCGATCATTATAGAATGCGTAATTTCGTGTATTTCAGGGTATTTGCTGATCTGAGGCTCCTTGAAGTAGTCACCCCAAATAGTAGTTATTTCATTTTTAGCATTTACCGCATGAACTTCTTTTTGATCAATCAATCTGACAAGCTTAGCAAGATTTTCTGGATCATCTAACGAATTAGAGATTTCATTTATGAGATCTAGGAATCTGATTACTGATAAGGCTTGGTATTGAGCAGGCATAGTGTCGTATATCGCACAAGGTATATCGCAGTGAGCTTTTATTTTTTTTATATCAATCATTTTTTCTCCTCGGTAAATAAATCTGAATAAAAATTAATTCTAGTTGATAATCATTTTAATAATTATAGCAATTTTTATTTTACAAAATATTTAAGCTTAAAAATATTATCACCTTTATCTAAGTAAAATTTATAATAAACTTTTGGAACTATCTTTATGGAGATTTTAAATGGATATTAATAAAAAAATAGAAGCCCAGTTGAATGAGTTCCCATTGCTTGTATACATTAAAGGGACACCAGATTTCCCTCAATGTGGTTTTTCTGCAAAGGTATGTGGGATTCTTAAAGCTTCGGAAAAACGTTTCGCTTTTGTAAATATTCTAGAGGACAATGAATTAAGAGATGGTCTTAAGAGTTATTCAAATTGGCCAACCTTTCCCCAATTATATGTCAATGGAGAGTTAGTAGG
>DMGO01000064.1:6575-11863 GCA_003449795.1 Gammaproteobacteria bacterium
GGATCAGATATCGTGGAGCAAATGTTTGAGTCTGGAGAGCTAGAATCTTTATTGGAAACAGTCCAAGAGAATTAATGGTTGAACGGAGGTTAGATCATTTCATCACAAGAGAAAGTTTTGGTACCAGATCTTGGTGATTTCATCGATGTAGAAATCGTTGAGATACATATCAAATCAGGAGATAGCATTAATATCGATGATCCCATCATCACTTTAGAAACTGAAAAGGCAGCGATGGAGATTCCCAGTCCACTCACAGGGACGTTGACTGAGATCCTTGTTCAAAATGGAGACAAAATCAATCAGGGCGATGATCTTTGTATAATCGAGATCAAAGAGCCTGATGTTCCAAATAAAGAAGAAGAGCAAACCATAGAGCCAGAAAATAAGGAGGAGGCGAAAAGTACAGAGAAGTTATCCCAAAACCCACGAGCTGAAAAAAAACAAGGTCATACCCAAAAGAGTGATCGTCAATTCTTCAATACATCCTTCAATACAGTTCATGCAAGCCCTTCAGTAAGAAAACTGGGGCGTGAATTAGGCGTGGATCTAAACCAAGTCAATGGCTCTGGAATGAAAGGTCGTATACTTCCAGAGGATCTTAAATCTTTTGTGAAGGCTGTGATGAGTGGCCATGCCCCAAATGTCCAATCTGCTCTTCCAGAATTACCCGAAGTAGATCATTCTGCATTTGGTGAAATTGAGAGTGTTCCTTTGAGTCGAATTAAAAAGATTTCGGGTCCTAGACTGCAAGCGAGTTGGATCAATATCCCGCATGTCACCCAGCATGATGAAGCCGATATCAACCAGCTGGAACAATTAAGATTGGATTTAAAAAAATCATACGCAAAAGATGGAATATCACTGTCAATCCTGCCATTTATCATCATGGCAGTTTGTAAGCTATTGAGGGAATTTCCAGATTTCAATTCATCACTGGATGACAAGAATTCAGCACTGATCCATAAAAAATATATAAATATAGGTTTTGCAGCGAATACCGATCAAGGACTCATGGTCCCTGTGATCAAAGATGCAGACCAAAAGAGTTTAAAAGAAATTTCACTTGAGCTTGTCAGATTAAGTGAAGATGCCAGAAGCGGAAAGATCCAGATCAATGATCTACAAGGTGGAACATTTACCATATCAAGCCTGGGAGGCTTTGGAGGAGTTGGATTCACACCAATTATTAACCCCCCTGAAGTGGCTATTCTTGGTGTGGCCAGGGCTCAAATAAGACCGATCATGATTAAGGGAAAATTCTTACCAAGGCTCATATTGCCCTTATCATTGTCTTATGATCACCGAGTCATCGATGGTGTCGGCGGGATACAATTCACATCTGTACTAAAGGAATTGCTTGAAAATCCAGAATCTTACTTATCTGAGGAGATCAGCATTGGCTGAGATAAGAATACCGGATCTAGGCGACTTTGATGAAGTTGAAGTCGTTGAGTTGCATGTTGCACAGGGGGATAGAATCGAGGAGGGTGATCCAGTATTAACCCTAGAGACTGAAAAGGCTGCAATGGATGTTCCGAGTCCTTTTACCGGTGTTGTAGAGAAGATTTCCGTAGGTCCAGGTGATAGCGTCTCACAAGGAGACTTGATCTCTATTGTGTCATCCGAGTCAAAACCCAACGAAGAAGATGAATCTAACACTGAAGAAAAAGAAACAGAACAACCGATTCAAGAGAGTGAAGATACTAGTGAATCTTCAAAATTCAAACATGATTATGACTTGATTGTCGTGGGTGCTGGACCAGGTGGTTATGCAGCAGCATTTAGAGCATCTGATTTGGGTTTGAAAGTTGGTTTGGTTGAGCGAAATTCAGATTTAGGAGGTGTTTGTCTTAATGTTGGATGCATTCCATCAAAGGCTTTTCTGCATGCGGCAAAGATCTTGGATGATTCAAAAGATGCAGAGGTCAGCGGCATCGTTTTTAAAGAGCCAGAAATTAATCTGTCCAAAATGAAAGAATGGAAAAATAACATCATCGGCGGATTGACCGGAGGATTATCAGGATTGGCAAAACAAAGAGGTGTTGATGTGATTCATGGTACAGCAAAGTTTTCTTCCAAAAATGAGATAGAGGTCAACCATGAAAGCGATTCTCAGAGAATTTCATCTAATCAATTTATTATTGCTGTTGGATCAGAGCCTGCTGAGCTGAGTTTCTTGCCAGATGACCCAAGAATTATTGACTCCACTGGAGCATTGGAACCTGATCAGATACCTAGTGATATTCTAATCATTGGGGGAGGAATAATTGGTCTTGAGATGGCCACAATATACTCGGCTCTTGGTAGTGAGGTCACAATTGTTGAATTAACCAAACAACTGATGCCAGAAACAGACCCTGATCTTGTGAGACCGCTAGAGAGAATCCTCAATAAGAAGTGCAAAAAAATCATGAAATCGTCTCAAGTCATCTCTGCGATTGCATCTGATGAAGGGATTAGCGTATCCTTTAAAAAAGATGACGAAGAATTCAGCGAAATTTTTCAAAATGTTCTTGTTGCAGTTGGACGAAAATCTAATGGATCTCTTCTTGGTTTGAATGAGATTGGCGTGAATGTAGATGAGAGAGGAATCATTAATGTTGATAAGCAATTCAGAACCAATGTGGAATCAATATTTGCAATCGGCGATGTGATTGGTGACCCAATGTTAGCCCATAAGGCAAGCCATGAAGGCAAGATTGCTGCTGAGGTAGCAGCAGGGCATAAGTCAACAAATGATATCAGGTGTATTCCATCTGTTGCCTATACTGACCCAGAAGTTGCCTGGGTTGGTTTTTCAGAAGAAGAATGCAAAGCAAAAGGATTGGATTATGGCAAAGGGATATTCCCTTGGTCAGCCAGTGGTAGATCATTGACGATTGGAAGAAATGAGGGCATGACCAAGCTGATATTTAATAATTCAACAAAGAAAATAGTTGGTGGTGGAATTGTTGGGCCAAATGCAGGTGATTTAATATCAGAAATTGCTTTAGCAATTGAAATGGATTGTGATGTGAGTGACATTGCACTGACTGTCCATCCTCATCCTACGTTATCTGAAACGGTTGGGATGGCTGCAGAAGTATTTGAGGGAACAGTCACCGACTTATATGTAAAGCCTCGCAACTGATTCATTCAGATCGATTTAGGAAGAGTATGAAATAGATCAAAATCGATAAGGCAATAAATGATCCAGAGTAATAGTTTATAAGTGAAGGATTGCCAGAATTTAATAAAGAAGCAATGACTGCATGACCTATTGAAATACCTCCCAATTGAGATGCAGGAATCATAACCGAATAATTTCCGGACCGATCCACTGCAGCAATCATGCCCATTAAGAATGGGCCCACAAAGTTCCAAGCTACTTGAAAGCAAATGGCTCTCAGCATGAATCCAATCCAGGTGATTTCACCGGTAAAACTCAATATGATCAGAATTTGAACCGTGAGTGCTCCGAAAATAGCATGAGAGCGGTCAACTTTATCAATCAACATTGAAGCTGAAATTGGACCAATGATACTCATTGCAGTACTGATAAATAATGCTATTCCAATGGCATCACTGGATATTCCGTTGCCGATCCCATATGGCACTAAATTATTAAAAAAGGGACCAACACCCATTTGCCAAACCACCATAATCAGAAGCCCTATCAGGGGCAGGAAAATAATCTTTGACCCATCTTGTGCTTGACCATCATTTGTTTCTGATGGGTTATTGACAAATAGATATTTCACAAAGAACAATCCGATGAGGGCAAGAAAAATAGCAGGAATGGTCATTCCTGAAATGCCATATTTTGACATTGCCATTGGGACAAGCAAAGCGGTCAAAGATCCCATGATGACCTGAGCTGCTATGCTGTAAGCGAAATTTTTATCTGGATTATTTGTGCGTCCAATTGCAGCCACTCCAAGAGAAAAACAAACGCCATGACCAAATAGGCCAGTTAAGAATCGAACCATAACAAGCAAAGAGAAAGAAGGCTCTTCTGAAAATCCAATACTGGATATAAAGTTTCCCAAAATGATGACTGTGATCCCAAAATACGCGATAGTCTTCCATTCGTATCTCTGGATCCAAAAAAACCCCAGCATTGAAGACAGTGCCATTCCAGCAATTTCTGCAGAAGATACCAAATTGGCTTGTGATTGACTCAACCCCAACTCAGAAATAATACCACCAACAAAAAATGGCATACCAAAGACAAAGAAAACGCCTACACAACCAATGATGATTGCAGCGAACACTTCTACTTTTTTATCTGCCATTGCCATCTAATTATTATGCTACATTTGTTTTTATGAATAAATCAGAGAGGGCCAAATTTATCATTGATGCGTTAAATGAGGCGTATCCAGATACACCGATCCCACTGAATCACAAAGATGTCTATACTTTATTGATTGCTGTCCTATTGTCTGCTCAGTGTACAGATAAGAGAGTCAATGAAGTCACGCCTGAACTTTTTGCATTGGCATCAGACCCTCTTTCAATGACAAAATTATCAGTTGAATCTATTTATGAGATTATAAAACCTTGTGGATTAGGCCCTAAGAAATCGAAAGCAATCAGCGATTTATCATATACATTGGTCCATGAATATGATCAAAAAGTACCTGAATCTTTTGAAGCGCTAGAAAAACTACCTGGTGTTGGGCATAAGACCGCTTCTGTTGTCATGAGCCAAGGTTTTGGTCACCCAGCATTTCCTGTCGATACCCATATTCATCGACTGGCTCATCGTTGGGGCTTAAGTAACGGACAAAATGTGCAAAAGACCGAGAGAGATCTTAAAGAGATTTTCCCAGAAGATATCTGGAACAGACTTCATCTGCAAATCATATATTGGGGAAGGGAAAATTGCCAAGCAAGAGCTTGCTTCGGACTCGAGTGTTACATTTGTAAGTCCTGCTACCCAAGGAGAAAGACTCCTATTCAACATAAAAGGGGCTAACTCAATTCACCCTTTGTCCAGGCTTTGCTCCATCATCTGGTGAAATCAGAAAGACACCTGAATCATCATCACCAGATGCCAATAACATGCCTTCAGAAACCCCGAAACGCATTTTTCTCGGTTTCAGATTGGCAACCACAACGATCATTTTTCCAACAAGCTCAGAGGGATCATAGTATCCTTTGATGCCTGCAAAAATGGTTCTTTCCTCTGAACCAATATCCACCCTTATTTCAAGAAGTTTATCTGCCTCTTCAACATCTTTTGCCTCGATAATCTTAGCCACTCTTAAGTCAACTTTGATGAACTCATCAAAATTAATAAT
>DMGO01000124.1:0-8697 GCA_003449795.1 Gammaproteobacteria bacterium
TGGCGTTGGCGTTGGCGTTGGCGTAGGCGTTGGCGTAGACGTTGGCGTAGGCGTTGGCGGTTGAGGTTGTGGAGTGGTAAATTCCCCACTTCCACCGCTGAAAAGAGCTAAGATCGCTCCAGTTATTGCAACCCAAACTGTTGAGCCTGAAGCTGTTGAACCTGAAGCTGCAGGAATTGTTGCAGATTGATCGGGAGTCGATTGATCATCATCCTGATCTTGTGAAGCATTTGGATCTTCAAAAGCTTCTGCTCCTTCTTCGCCTTCCGAGGCAATGGAGTTAAAGCTAGATCCACTAAAGACAAATGCCAGGAGTGAAAAGTAGGTTGAAATCTTTTTAAACAATTTCATTGTATGATGATCCTCAATAATTTTTATGAGCTTAATTAAAGCCTAGATCCCCCCCTGCAAGCTTTTTTACTAAACATAAGGTGATTCTTAAATAATTAACTTACTTTGTAAACATTAATTTTAGTTATTTACACCAGATAAGCAGAATAAATGATTGTGAATTATAAGCGAAAGCTCTCATTATAAGTACCCTTAAAAAGGGTTATTTTTTTAACCTAAATGTATTCCTAAAGAATTACTTATTATTTCTCATAGGCTTCATTGACATTCTTCTTGCTATGTATTTTTCGAGGTTGTTGATGTCCTCATCTCCAAGAGCTCCGTGAAATACGCTTGAGAAAAGACTGTCAAAATCTTTAACAGTATTTGAAAAATAGACAGTTAAAGGTTCTAACATTTCCTCCGAGAGTCTATATATTGTTCTTCTTGAGTCTTGAGAATCTTTTTCTCTTATAAATATCTCACTCTCAACACCTGTTGCCAGTACTTTTCTGAAATTTGCAAATGTTGTTGCTGGAAAGACATCACAGACAGAATCATATAAATCATCTCTGCTAACGCCCCTATCGCCTCTGAACTGGAATAAAATCACTGAACAGATAATCTGGATCTGAAGATATCCAGATCGTATATAATTTGATAATTTCCTTGGTTGCAGGTCTCTATTTGATAATCCTAAGGCCCTTATAGTAGCGGCAAATGCCAAAACCTCTACACCTTGCTCCTTATCTCTAAATTCAATGGATGATTCCTCAACAGCCTCCTCCAAATTTCTACTCTC
Organism: Gammaproteobacteria bacterium; assembly: GCA_003449795.1. Lineage (GTDB taxonomy): Bacteria > Pseudomonadota > Gammaproteobacteria > Steroidobacterales > UBA11654 > CACPJA01. Next base: position 1,133 of record DMGO01000124.1, read on the forward strand.
TATATCAACAGACCACTTTTCAATGCTCTCATTTATCTTTGAAACCTTGCTCATAATTGATTAAATTAATAAGTTATTTCGATAAAATCTATTAAATTATTTATCATATGTCGAAACTTTATGTAACAAACGGATAAAAAAATGTTTAAGAAAAAATTACTTTTTACAATCTCATTACTAGCTTTTAGCTCAATTTCTTTTGCTGAATGCAATTATCCAAAGAAAAAATTTGACATCCCATCTGGCAAGAAAGCGACTGAAGCAAAAATGGTTGAAACCATGGGTAAAGTCAAACAATTTCAAGCTGACTTGGCTGTATATCGAACTTGCTTGGATGATGAGTTAGCGAAAGTCTCTCCTGAACTCGAGTCATATGAGGAAATCGAGAGAATGAATGCTCAGAAATACAATGCCTCTGTTGAAGACGAGCAAAAAATGGCTGAAGAATGGGGCGCAGCTGTCAGAGCATTCAAATCAAAATAATCAAATAAGGATCAAAAAGTGTCGAAAACTGTAACCATTACTGGTGCAGCTGGTCAAATTGGGTATCAGCTTGCATTCAGGATTGCTTCAGGCCAACTTCTGGGAGCAAATGAAAAAATCAATTTAAACCTTCTGGAAATTACTCCTGCATTGGATGCCTTAAAAGGAGTTGCAATGGAATTAGAGGATTGCGCCTTTGAAACCCTAGATAACATCAATATCTCCGATGATCCAAATGAGGCATTTAAGGAATCTGATTATGCATTTCTGGTCGGTGCCAAGCCCAGAGGGCCTGGAATGGAGCGAAGTGACTTATTGCAAGAAAATGCAAAAATATTTTCAGCGCAGGGTAAGGCAATCAATGAAAATGCATCTAGAGATATAAGAGTACTAGTTGTAGGCAATCCAGCTAACACAAATGCCCTAATCGCTATGTCAAATGCGCCAGATATTGATCAAAATGCTTTTACTGCAATGATGAGACTTGATCACAATCGAGCGCTTGCACAACTTGCATCAAAACTTGATTGCCATTCAAGTGAACTTTCTAATATGACGATTTGGGGTAATCATTCGACAACTCAATATCCAGATATAACCAAGTTAAAATTCTCAGGCGAAGATGTATCAAAAAGACTCGATGAAACATGGATAAAGGATGAGTTTATTCCAAGTGTTCAAAACAGAGGCGCAGAGATTATTAAAGCAAGGGGCTTATCAAGTGCTGCATCTGCAGCATCAGCGGCTATTGACCATATGAGAGACTGGGCATTGGGGACAGAAGATAATGATTGGGTCAGCATGGCTGTTCCAAGTGATGGGTCATATGACATCAGTGAAGGGATCATCTACTCATTTCCTGTGAGATGTCAAAATGGATCCTATTCAATTATCCAAAATCTTGAAATCAATGATTTCAGCAGGGAATGTATGGAAATAACTGAAAAAGAGCTGCTTGAGGAAAAGACAGCAATTGAGCACCTGCTGTAAATTTAGACAAGATCTCATTTAATCTGTAGAATCCATGATCCAGGTTAGTCCGAATTTTTTTTAAGATAGAATTTACAGAACCACATGATATTTTTTATAGCCACAATAGTACTCTTCATTTGGGTCACATACACCGCAATGGAACTTAGAAAAGCAACGCTATCAGCAGGTGCTCTTTTGGTTGTGTATACTCTGATTGGTGATCCAAGCACAATTTATATTTCTATACTGTGGATTCTTTTTGGTCTTCTTGTATCACTCAACATTCCAGAAATCAGGCGAAATTACATTACGAAAAGAGTCTTAGATATATATAAGAATCTTCTTCCAAAAATTTCACAAACAGAACAAGAAGCCATCGACGCAGGTAATGTTTGGTGGGATGCAGAGTTATTTACCGGAAATCCAAATTGGGAGGTTTTGAGGTCAAATCCTAAAGCAGAGCTACCAGCAGAAGAACAGGCATTCCTTGACGGTCCAGTCAACGAACTATGTGAAATGGTAGATGAATGGAAGGTATCACACAAAGACTATGACTTACCGCAAGATGTATACGATTTTGTAAAAGAGAAAGGATTCTTCTCATTCATCATTCCGAAAGAGTATGGTGGTCTTGAATTTTCACCTCTTGGTCTTATATATGTCATGGCCAAAATTGGTTCACGAAGTGGGACGCTCGCTTCAATGGTGGGTGTGCCAAACTCTCTTGGGCCTGCAGAACTACTTATGCACTATGGGACGGATGAGCAAAAAAAAGAGCTTTTGCCAAAACTTGCATCAGGAGAGCATGTTCCATGTTTTGCCCTCACAGGTCCATATGCAGGATCAGATGCAACCTCAATGCCCGATACAGGAATTGTATGCAAGGGGGAATTTGAAGGTGAGGAGATTATTGGGATTAAACTCAATTTCAGTAAAAGATATATCACTCTAGCGCCAATAGCTACTCTCATTGGTCTTGCATTTAAAATGTATGATCCTGATCATCTCATTGGAGATACTGAGAATTATGGCATTACTTGCGCTCTACTTCCTAAAGGTACAAAAGGACTAGAGACTGGAAGAAGACATATTCCTATAGGTAGTCCATTCATGAATGGGACGATTACTGGTGAAGATGTTTTCATACCATTGGATTATATTATTGGTGGCGTTGACCAAGCCGGGGAAGGATGGAAAATGCTTACAGATTGTCTTTCTGCTGGCAGAGCAATTGTATTGCCATCGGGTGCGATGAGTGGAGCAAAGTCTGCTGTAGCTGTAACTGGACCCTATGCAAGAGCCAGAGAGCAGTTCGGCATGCCTATTGCAGAATTTGAAGGCATACTTGAACCTTTGGGCAGAATGGCAGGAAAGTCATATATTATTTCTTCTTCTGTATCCACAACAGCTATGGCAATTGGTGCAGGAGAAAAGCCATCTGTGATTTCTGCAATACTTAAATATCATTCAACAGAACTTGCGAGGAAAATTGGAAGAGATGCCATGGATATACATGGCGGTAAAGCAGTTATGATAGGACCAAAAAACTATATGGCTGGAGGATATGAGAGCACACCAGTGGGTATTACAGTTGAAGGTGCAAATATCATGACAAGAAGCCTGATCATTTTTGGTCAAGGTGCCTTCAGATGTCACCCATACGTTTTAAAAGAAATTGAAGCGGTCAATCTTGAAGATAAAAACGAGTCACTCGAGCAATTTGATCTTCATCTATTTGGACATATCGGTCATTCAATCTCTTGTGCTGTTAGAGCATTTGTAAGAGGAATAACAGATAAATTCACCCCAAGTCCAATTGAGGGTGAAACTTCAATTTATTACAAACAAATCAATATGCTATCAGCTGGGTTTGCATTTCTAACTGATATTTCAATGTTAGTAATGGGTGGTGAGTTAAAAAGAAAAGAGACCATTTCGGCAAGGCTCGGTGATGTATTAAGTTCACTATATCTTGCGAGTACAACTCTCAAGCATTATGAGGATACTGGTGAGAGGGAAATAGATCTTGCTTTACTAGAATGGACACAAAAGACACTTCTATTTGAAGCACAGGAAAAACTAGGGCAAACACTCGATAACTTTCCAAACAAAGCCATTGCAAGATTTGTAAGATTTATTATCTTTCCAATAGGCAAAAATCTCAAGGCTCCAAGCATTAGAGAGACTCTTAAATTAGGAAAGCTAGTTTCAAGAAATACAAAAACGAGAGAAAAGCTCATTCATGGAATATATCAGGCAGACGAGCCAACAAATCATTTTGCTCAAATGAATAAATTACTAGAACTCTATGAGTCTTCATATAAAGACAGGGCATCTGTCTTGAGAGCTAAGAAAAAAGGCTTGATCAATGGTTCAAGCTTTGAAGATCTTCTAAGTAATGCTGCTAATGAAGGGATAATCACGGAAGACAAAATAGATGAACTGAAAGCTTACAATGAGTTGGCGGATGACATCATTAATGTTGATGACTTTTCTCAAGAGGAAGTTGATCAACTAAGGTAAAAGTTAAAGGATACTTAATCAGTTCCAAAAATATCTCGACAGTAAACTTTATTTTTTACATCCTCTAATTCTGGTGAAATTCTGTTTGCAATTATTATTTCCGAAATATTTTTGAATTTATTTAGATCATTTATAAGGCTTACTCCATCGGTATTTGCTTCATTTAAAAGCGGCTCATAAACATGTATTTCTATATTTTTATCTTTTAGCATTCGAAGTATATCCATGACTGCTGATGATCTAAAGTTATCACTGTCCTTTTTCATTATTAACCTGTATATACCTACACTTTCTGAATTTGTTTGGAGTATTTGATCTACGATGAACTTCTTCCTATATTCATTTGAACTTATAATTGCTTGTATTAAAGTTTGTGGTAGCTCTTCAAAATTTGCGAGTAGTTGCTTAGTATCTTTTGGTAGACAATAACCGCCATAACCAAAAGAAGGATTGTTATAACCCTGGCCTATTCTTGGATCTAAAGAAATACCATTGATAATATTTTGAGTATCCAAACTCTTCGATAAAGCAAATGTGTCTAGCTCATTGAAGAATGCTATCCTCATTGCTAAATAAGTATTTGAAAATAGTTTTACTGCCTCTGCATCTGAAGAAGACATTAAAATTGGAGAAATATCTGTTAGAGCAGACTCACAAAGTATTTTTGCAAAATCCTTTGATTTTTTGCTTTCGTTTCCAATAATTATTCTTGAGGGATATAAATTATCCTTAAGCGCCGAGCCTTCTCTTAAAAACTCAGGCGAAAAGATTATATTTTTTGTCTTTAATCCATTCTGTAATTTCAAAGTATGGCCCACTGGTATTGTTGATTTAATAACTATTAGAGCATTAGGAGACATAAGAGTTGCTTCTTTTGAGACAAGATCAACAATACTTGTGTCAAAAAAATATGAAGATTCATCAAAATTTGTTGGAGTACAAACAACAATAAAATCTGAATTATCATATGCCTCATACTTGTCTATTGTTGCAGTGAGTCTGAGATCATTTTTTTTCAACATTTCATCAATATCATTATCTCTGATGGTTGATTTTCTATCATTGATTGCTTGAACTCTGCTCTCATCAATATCTAAAACGCATACCTCATGCTTATTTGAAAGCATGGTGGCTAGTGACATACCAACGTAGCCTGAACCTACAACTACTATTTTTTTTCTAGTATTCATTTTTATAGTTTTAAATCAGCTCTATTTGTTTCATTCTTAATTTGCTTAATCTATCTATAAACTTACTAATAATTGAATTATTATCGCCTATAATTATTCCTAAATCTCCGCCCCCGGCTCCACTTGGCTTATAAATTAAACCCTCTTTGTCTGCCAATATACTTATCTCTTTATCTGTTTCTGAATAAACGCCAATGTTAAATGTACTATCCATTTCAATCATTAGGGTGCTATATCTTTTGATGCTATTTATGATTTGACAAGGGCTATTGTTTCTATATGCCTGAGATAAGTTAGCAAGCGTTTCCTTCATCTCTTTAGAGATTTCCAGAAAGAAACTTTTATGCTCAATTTTACCTGAATGATATTTTTTTATCATTTCACTTGTATCGGCATAAGTTGGGCCCTTTACAAATTTAATTATAACTTCTTTAGGTATTTTTACTTGATTCCATACAAAGGATTTATTTCTATCTTTTGAGCATTCAATGACTGGAAATCCATAAAATGAGCTTAATACATCAAGCCCACTACCGGTATGGTTCTGAAAATAATTATGCACCTCAAGGGAGTTATAAAGTTGCTCTTGCTTATCAAGGTTGAGCTTGAAATATTTATTTATTGCCTTTGTGATAGCTACAGATATTGCTGCGCTAGAACCAATACCGATTTTTATCCCTGATTCAAAAAAGCCGTCAGTATTAATTGAGAACTTTTCTCCAATAGGCTTAATACCGAGAACCTTTATTGCTATCTCCAAAAATAAACCATATTCCCCTGGGCTTTCATTAATCCATTCAATCTCAGACCGATCATTTAACTGAAATAGAAACTCCTTCTCTAAAGCAGAGGTGATAAATTTATTCTTATTTGATTCGATTTTTTCTACTGAAATCTCAGCTGAACGACTAACTGATAGCAGAGTTGCCTTACCTCCTTCAATTGCCATGTATTCTCCACAGAGAAAGACTTTTCCTGGCGCTTTTATATCAACTTTCATTTAAGATTTTTGGAGGTCCTCCAATCCCTGCATGAATGATGTCTATTACATCTGTTGTCTCAATGATCCTATTCTTTATAATCTCAGATGATGTTGGGTCACATATAATTTTTACTTGGGGGCCGGCATCAATTGTATAGAAAAGCTTGTGCCCTAATGACCGAAGATTCTCTATTTCTGAAAGGCACCTATAAGTTACTTCCGTCATATATGAAATTGAAGGTATTGAGGTTTTCATTACTTCATGCATCAGTTTGCAATTTTCTTCAGTCACATTTTCAAGTCCAGCCATGTCTTTGTTTTTGATCGCATTTAGTGCGAGATTTATATGCTTGTCATTGACATCAAGCCAATCTTGATAGATTGGTGATGTTTTTTTAGAAATTTCCATACCCTCTCTTGAGCTAATTTCTTTTGGCTCTTTTGAGGCAATGCATATAAGCACATCAAGTGGCCATTCTGGTTCTTTAAGAATCTGACTACACCTATAATCATTTTTATGATCCATTAAAACAAAGCCCCCAATCAAAGACCTAGGAGCAGATCCAGAACCCAGCATAGAGGCCTCCACTTTATGATTGATATCAAGGCATAAATTATAATGGGCCTCATAAGCTGTCACGAAAGATGCGATACCAGAGGCAGATGAAGCGAGACCTGATGATGTCGGAAAGTTATTTTGAGATTCGATAACTAGATATTCGTCAGTCCCAGAAAATTCTGATAAATACTCCAATGGAGGAAGAATTTTTGAGAGATCATATTCCTCTATTCCATTTATGAATAATTGATGATGATTTGATTTAAAATTCTTGAAAATCTTGGTTTTTGAAATCATCGAATCAACAGTAACTGAAATAGAGCTCATTGCAGGTCTGTTTTGATTGCTGTCTTTTTTACCCCAATACTTTACCAAAGCAAAGTTTGGATGCGCTATGACTACTGTCTCTTTCAAATTTTTCCCTTATCCAAGATGTTTTAGGCTTTCAAAGTAGTATACTTTACCACTGCATATTCTAGAAAATTCAGTTTAATCCATGTACTCATTTAAAAAGCAGATTCCAGAATTTAAGAAATCAATTGATGATGACTTGAAGATGATTCTTTCTGAGTCAAATCAATCCTCTGAAGAGCTCTACCAAGCTATGGAATATTCTGTAATGAATGGCGGAAAAAGAATTAGGCCATTGATGATGTTGGCGTCTGCTATAGCCATTGATATAGATACCCAACATGTAATCCCATTTGCAACTGCAATAGAATTGCTCCACTCATTTTCTTTGATTCATGATGATTTACCATGCATGGATGACGACTCATTAAGAAGAGGTCAGCCGACAACACATGTCAAATTTGGCGAAGCAACTGCAACACTGGCTGCTGACTCTCTTCAATCA
>DMGO01000048.1:0-3854 GCA_003449795.1 Gammaproteobacteria bacterium
GACTTGAAGGCAGGTAATGCAAGTGTTTCCAATGACAGGGGCGATGATCATCATCATAAAGAATATGTAGAAAAACTAAACTCAGATTATGGTTATGATTTGGTTCGTTACATGACCCCCGAAGAGGTGAGAGAAATGTTTCACAGCCCATACTTTGATGGAGGCGGGTCTCTGGACATGGGTGGAGCGCATCTTCATCCGCTCAATTATGCACTTGGGCTTGCAAAGGCAGCAGAGGATTCCGGCGTCAAAATTTATGAAAATTCTAGAGTAACATCGTATTCAAATGGCTCCCCTTGCATTGTTAAGACCAATCAGGGTGAGGTCAAAGCCGAACATGTTGTTCTTGCTTGCAATGGATACCTGGATAACCTAGAAAACAAGTTGGCCGTTAAGATAATGCCAATAAATAATTTTATCCTTGCCACTGAGCCAATGAGTGAAGAGGAAGTGAGATATATAAACAGGGATGATGTTTGTGTACACGACAATAAGTTTCACGTGCACTATTTTCGTATGTCTCAAGACAAAAGACTCTTGTTTGGCGGAGGAGAGAGCTATGCAAGAAATTTTCCAAATGATTTGAAATCGTATGTAAGAAAAACAATGCTGGATGTTTACCCACATCTACATGATAAAAGAATTGACTATGCTTGGGGTGGAACAATTGGAGTGACGGTAAATCGAATGCCGCATGTTGGCAGATTGCACACCAATGTATATTTTGCTCATGGGTATTCAGGCCATGGGATAGCAATGGCAAGCCTCGCAGGCACAGTCCTTGCTGAGGCAATTGATGGCTCAGTGTCCAACCTTGATATTTTCTCCAAAATTAAAATCCCCACTTTTCCAGGAGGAACGCTACTGCGATGGCCTGGATTTTATCTTGGCATGCTTTATTACGCTCTGAGAGATCGGTTTTGAAAAAAAGTTGGACAATCATCTCGACATTCTTTTTTCTATCATTTCTACTCCATGCTGAAGAGGTAAGAGTCTACAACTGGTCAGACTATATTGACCAATCTGTCATTGATCAATTTGAGGAGTCAACAGGAATTAAAGTCATCTACGATGTTTTCGATAGCAACGAGGTGCTTGAAGGAAAGCTCCTTGCTGGTTCAACGGGATATGACATTGTTTCACCAAGCATTGAATATCTTGGCAGACAGATCAGGGCAGACATTCACCTAGAATTGGATAAAACGGCTATACCTAATTTCAATAACTTGGATCCAATTATGATGGAGTTGTTGAGTTCGATGGATCCAGAGAATAAATATGCCATTCCATACTTATGGGGAACCACAGGCATTGGGTACAATCGTGCAGCCATAGATGAAATCATGGGTGAAGGTTTTAAGATGAATACTTTTGATATTTTATTTAAACCAGATTTGATAAAGAATTTTGAACAATGCGGCATCGCTTTTCTTGACGCACCAAGTGAGGTTTTTAAGGCAGCGCTTTTTTATATTGGAAAAGATCCCAATACAAAAGATCCATCAGATTACAAAGGCGAGGCTTATGAGCTTTTAAAAAACATCAGGCCATATATTAGATATTTTCACTCTTCAAAATATATAAATGATCTTGCTAATGGGGAAATATGTCTTGTGTTTGGATGGAGCGGGGACATTTTGCAAGCTGGCGATAGAGCAAGAGAGGTTAACAATGGCATAAATATTGAATACGAGATTCCACTTGAGGGTGCTCAGATGTGGGTGGACATGATGTCTATACCAAACGATGCTCCAAACGCTGAGAATGCTCACTTATTCCTTGATTTCATTCTCCAACCTGAGGTTATGGCTATGATTTCAAATAAGGTTAAATTTCCAAATGCAATTCCCAAGTCTAAAAAATTCATCTCAAAAGATATCCTGAATAATAAAGCAGTCTATCCTGATAAGCAGACACTGAATAAGCTCTTCATCGCAGAGATAGCAAACCCGAGAGTCGATCGTATGATGACCAGACAATGGATCAATATTAAAACGGGTAAATAATTAATGTTTAACAAAAATAAAGTTATAAAACAAACAGTATTATTATTTGCAGCACTTTGTATTACCGATCTTATAGCAGAGGATAGCAAAGCTTATATCAACGGAAGCATTCATACATTTGACGAGAAGCTAACCGTTGCAGACTCTATTCTGATTAAGGAGGGTATCATTCAACTGGTAGGCAGTCAGGCTGATGTATTGGAGAAAGCAGATGAGTTTACTAAGATCATCAATCTTCAAGGGAAGATGATGATGCCTTCCTTTCATGATGCTCATGCTCATCCTATATGGAATGGAATGGATTTTTTACAGTGCTCCCTTTTTGACTTGCTTAGTATCAATGATATCCAAGAAAGGATTAGGGACTGCTTAGAAGAAGATCACGTCAAAAACTCAGGTTGGGTTATCGGAGCAGGATTAAATGCTGGATTGTTTCCAGCTGCAAATCCGAATAAATCACTGTTCGATGAAGTCAGTAAAGATATCCCAATATATATTGAGATGTCAGATGGACACAATGCATTGGTGAACACAAAAGCACTTGAATTGGCAGGCATCAATAAAGAAACGAAAGATCCTTTTAAGGGGATCATAGAAAGAGACCCAGTCACAGGAGAACCAAGCGGCACACTAAGAGAGCCATCAGCAATGAATCTTATTGCTGATGTACTGCCAACTGAGACACCAGAGCTTCGCTTAAATGGTCTTTTGTATGCTCAGAATGTTGCAAGTAGTTTTGGTATCACATCCATGATTGATGCAGCTGTGAATGAGGCATACTTGATAAGCTTTAGAGATCTTGCAGAGAGAGGAGAGTTAAACCTGAGAATAACTGCCTGTATCGAGTATGGAAGACAGCATTATGTTCAAGAAATTTCTGGCTTCGAAGACATATATAAAAGAAGGTCAGAGTTTCAGCACGCTAGAATTAACAGTAATTGTGTGAAGATATTTATAGACGGGGTACTTGAGGGACAAACTGGTGCGATTCTTGAGCCATATCTTGATTCTGGATCTTACGGACAGTTATATTTCACTCAAGATGAATTAAACAATGCAATTGCAAGATTTGATGCAAACGATACACAAGTCATGACCCATGCAATTGGAGATCGCGCAGTAAGATCAGTTCTTGATGCCTACCAACATGCAATCAAGACCAATGGCATTAAAGATAATAAGCATCATATTTCTCACCTTCAATTGATTCATGAGAATGACATACCAAGGTTTTCAAAGCTGAATATCTCAGCTAACTTTCAAGCGGCATGGGCTATTCCAGATGAGTGGATTACTGAGATAAATATTCCAGAACTTGGAATTGAAAGAGTGAATCGAATGTATCCGATAAGGAGTATTCATGATGCTGGCGGGACAATTGTTGGCGGAAGTGATTGGGCTGTTACAACAATGAATCCATTGATCGCAATAGAGACAGCAGTGACAAGACGAGATCCAATCAATCGTGTTGAAGGAACATTGAATGAAAAGGAGAGGATGGACCTAACCGAAATGTTGAAGGCCTACACAATAAATGCTGCAGAGGTAATGCACCAAGGCGATCTAACTGGAAGCATTGAAGTTGGTAAGTTCGCAGACCTGATTATCCTTGAAAAAAATCTTTACGAAATATCTCATAATGAAATTGGTGAAGTGAGAGTCATTGAGACAGTGCTTGAGGGAAGCACTGTTTTCAGAATAGACTAGCTCAATGAAGAAGAAAATTTCAATAACAAGAAGGGATTTCATAAACGGTGTCAGCTATGGTTTAGCAGCATCAGTTGCACCGATTGATTTTTTGAAAGCAAAGAATATTGATCCTTTTAAGTATCCACCTGCGTTAACAGG
>DMGO01000164.1:0-3401 GCA_003449795.1 Gammaproteobacteria bacterium
TGCCGAAACCATCTCAATTGAGATTCTTCCATTGGATTTGTCTGGTGTGAAGTGATATTGAAATGCTCTCATAACATAGAATGTTTGTTGGTCCATCTCATCTGTTACCTCTATGCCATAACCATATTTTTTGAGACCGCATTGAATTTGACCGATGGTGGGCATCTTTGAGCTGAATTTCTTTTTATATTTCTTTTCAGTCACATCGTCATACCATGCGCCGATACCGTTTTCATATAGTCTTTTCCAAGGAAACTTTGGGCCAGGATCAAATTTTCTATCTGGCGAAATATCTGAATGCCCAATAACATATGTTGGCTTAATCTCATCATGTCTGGAGAGAATATCTTTCAGAAGAGTAATCAATGTTTCAATCTGAGCATTATCAAAGTCTGAAAATAAACAAACATAGTTATTTGTATAATCATATTGTGAGCCCTGTCTGATAGAGCATTCAGCTTGATTAACCAGCTCAATACCTATTGATTGATCATTGATATTTGTCCGTTCTTCCCATTTGCTCACGCCTGCATGCCAAGCACGATCTTCTTCGTCCACCAATTGATAAATCTTGACTTGTTCTTGATATGTTTCATCACCATCTTCAGGAATTAAATAATGTGAACTGACCCCGTATCTCTCTTGAGTGAGAACTTTCAAAGAGTTTTCCCAGTCTATGCTTGTATAGTGGATAATGATGAATCGAACTCTAGTGCTGAAGTTTTCGGACTGAAATGTCTCTATTTTTTCTAATTTGTTTTCATTGACATCGGATGCATTAATATCATTGGAACTAATGCCAAGCAATAGTGACGTGACACAGCATAGGTAGTATTTCTTTGGAAGCTTGAACATCAATGCATTAAAGCATGAATCTAGTCATTGTTTGTACAACTGAAAACATTGGATCTAAAACTCCAAGAAACAGAAGACCAAAAACAACAAATATTCCATATGGTTCAATTTGATCAATTAATAAACCATTCCTATCAGACATAGCTGATCTCAGAACTCTACCCCCATCAAGTGGTGGAATAGGCAAAAGGTTGAAAAACATAAGAAGGAGGTTAATGAATACACCATAGGTGCACATCAATGTAAAAAGCTCAGTAAATCTGACAGACAATAAACTCTCCATAGAGAAAGCAAAGAATATCATAAATAGGGTTGACCAGATGATAGCCATGATTAAATTTGCTAGAGGGCCTGCTATGGCGACAAAAAACATTGCCCTGTTTTTATTTTTAAAATTATATGGATTGACCGGTACTGGTTTTGCCCATCCAAATACTAACCCACCTAGATAAATCAATAGAGCAGGCAGAATTACAGTACCCAGCATATCGATATGTGCTATTGGATTGAGTGTCAGACGTCCCTGCCTTGAAGCTGTCATATCTCCAAAACCTTTTGCAATCAGTCCATGTGCAACTTCATGAACAGTGATCGCATATATCACAGGTATTGCTATAGCAATGACTTGAAAGAAAAAATCCATGAACTGAGTAAATTATTTAATAATCGATAACCTATTATTTATCGGCAAGAACATAAGCAAGTAAAAAATACTCATCAGTGCTTGGTAGAAAAATAAATCAATTGTAAGGATTGAGGGTTGTATGTTGAAACTCAAATATGCAGTCACGACAAATATAGATCGAATGATTTCTAGATTAACTGCCCATTGTTTATTCTCAAGTATGAGATTGACCAAAGTAGTAGAAAAAATAAGCATGGCTGCAACAATGCAAGTTATTAAATAGGATTGATCTGCAACCGTAAAGATCAAAGCAGTCGATATAATGCTATTGGTGATGAACTGCAATAATGAGAATGTCTTGGTTGGAGAGTCGCATTCTGGATCATATTTAACAAAATTGCTCATATCATTGGAAATGTGTGGAAACTGTTCCATCACATCATCAGGTCTCCACCTAGTACTTGAAAACCAAACTTTGATCTTATTCTTAAAGCCATTTGTATGGAAACTATCTCTAATCATTTGATGATAAATCTCGAGATTAGACCATATTGGATTCCAGCTTCTCAGTGGCTTTACAGTTCCATAGGTTGGTTTTAAATCATCCATTTCCTCTATGAAAGTTCCAAACATTCTATCCCATAGAATAAATACACCACCATAGTTTGCATCAATGTATTCGGGATTTTGTGCATGGTGAACCCTGTGATTGGATGGTGTTATGAAAATATATTCAAGCATCCCTAATTTACCGATGTGTTCTGTATGAACCCAGAACTGATATAGCAAATTAACTGCTGCAACAGTGAAGAAGACTTCACCAGGGACACCTACAAAAAACATTGGCGTATAAAAGATCCACTTCCATAACCAACCTGAACTTGTTTGCCTCAACGCTGTACTTAAGTTGAACTCTTCACCTTGGTGGTGCACAACATGAGAAGCCCAAAGCACTTTTACTTCATGGCTCATTCTGTGCATCCAATAATAACAAACATCATAAAGAACAAATGCCAACACCCATGTCACCCAAGTATCTTTGGGTAGCAACTGAAGATTATAATGTGTAGCAATACTAGTCCAAACAACCCCTTGAACACCAAGATTGAGCATTGGCGGTATTCGGCTGATCAGGCCCAGAGAAATTGCAGCAATAGAATCGTTTAGTCGGTAATTGTTTTTACCAGCTGCATAGCCATAAATAAGCTCTATACCAATCATCAAAAAAAAGATTGGAACAGCGAGAGATATCAATATTGAAGTGTCCATGAGCTAATTATTCTACTAGTGAGTATTTTTGTCCATCAAATGTCGCCTGATTGTTCTCAATTAACCTGATTAAATGTGCTTCTAGAGAAAAACGAGCGATTGGATGCAAAAATGAATTCACATCATCATAAACCTTTGGCACCAATGAATCGATGTCTATGGGAGCAGCCTCTTTTAGTCGTTCAATGACTTTCTTTTCTCTTTTGAGACGATGTTTGATTGTTGCATCAATTTCATTATGTGGTTCATTGATCGGATCGCCATGACCTGGAAGTATTGTTTGAACGGAAAAGTCATGTATTAATTCAAGTGAATCTAAGTACTCAGTCATATTCCCATCGGGTGGTGCTATCACGACAGTGGACCCTTGCATAACATGATCTCCTGTAAATAGATAACCATCATATAAATAACAGAAGTGATTGGAGGCATGACCAGGAGTGTGAATTGGCATAATCTCATGATCGGAAGAGGTTATAACTGTCTGATGCTTTACTTTATATGAGATATCTATTGGCATATCTCTCATTTGAGAAGACTTTGTAACACACCCGTAAATGGGTAAATTCAATCTTTCACTTAAAGATTTTGCACCTGGTGAGTGATCTTGATGTGTATGAGTAATGAAAATCTTTGTAATCCTTCCGTCACC
>DMGO01000118.1:0-4616 GCA_003449795.1 Gammaproteobacteria bacterium
TTCAGCAAAAACCTCAGTTCTTGTCGATTCCATCATGCCTAATCCCATCCTTATTTCTTGATCATCTGACCTAAGAAAAGGATTTGTTTTCTTCTCTAATTGAAGCTGAGTGGGTACAGTAGGAATCAAGTCTCTTCGCAAATCATCCACTTCTGATTTTCTTTGAATAAGATCCTGATTCATTCCATCAACTGTGATTGCAAATTCAGCATTAACTTGAGTATATTCATGAGCACAATACAGCAAGGTTTCATCTGGCCATGACATAATTAGATCAAGTGATTCAATCATTTGTTGAGGTGTGCCCTCAAATAATCTGCCACAGCCCATGACAAAAATCGTGTCACCAACAAAAGCAATTTTTTCACTTTCAAAATGATAGACCATGTGTCCTGTCGTGTGACCCGGTGTATGAAATCCTTTTACATCAAAAGATCCAAACTTAAATTCTTGTCCATGTTCGATGGGAATATCTATTCCTGGAATCCTTTCTATATCTTCAGCTGGTCCAATGATTGTGCAATTTGTTTTTTTCTTGAGCTCAAGATTACCTCCTGCATGATCATAATGATGATGCGTATTGATAATATGAGTTAACTCCCAACCCTTTTGATTCAATGCATCCTCGATTGAGCTTACATCTGGTGTATCAATTGAAGCTGTTAGGTTCTCTACTGAATCATGGATTAGGAAACCATAATTATCTGATAAACATGGAAACATATGGACTTCTAGTTGAGGATTCATTGAAGCTTATTCCTCATTCAATCTCGGCATCAATTCCACAAGATTACAGGGTTTTGTTCTGCTGTCTAATTGATCTTTAATTAAGAAATCCCAACCATCCTTACATGCACCTGGCGAGCCAGGAAGGCAGAATATAAATGTTCCATTAGCTACACCCGCAAAGGCTCTCGACTGTAGTGTCGAGGTTTTAATGTTTTGATAAGAAAGACTTCTAAACATTTCTCCAAATCCATCAATTGTCTTATCGAGAAGGGGAATGATGGCTTCGGGCGTTCCATCTTTTCCAGTAATTCCTGTTCCACCAGTTGTGATGATCCCATGAATATTCTCATCCAGGATCCATTGCGAGATGATTGCTCTGATTTCATATAGATTGTCTTTACAGATCTTTCGATCACTTAGAAAGTGCCCTTGCTCTTTCAATGCAGAGACAAGATATTCACCAGAGTCATCTTGTTCAATACTTCTCGTATCTGAGATCGTCAAGACAGAAATATTAATTGCCTTGAAGTCATTATTTGTATCGTTACTCATCACTACATTTTATTTTACATTTAGAGACATATCCATTGATTGAGTTAGAAATTAGAGCGTACAATAGGCATATATTTTTTTGAGGACAATTCGATGAGCAATGCTTTACCAAATTTAGAACATTATTGGATGCCATTCACTGGCAATAGGTACTTTAAGAAGAATCCAAGAATGTTTAAGGAAGCGAGTGGCATGCATTACACCACATATGATGATAAAACTGTTATGGATGGTGTCTCAGGTCTTTGGTGTTGCAATGCAGGACACTGTCATCCAAAAATAGTTGAAGCCATCCAAAAACAAGCAGAAACATTGGATTACGCAACTGCCTTTCAGCTTGGCCATCCAACAATCTTTGCAATGGCTGAAAAGTTGGTAGACATGGCACCAAAGGAACTGACACATGCTTTTTTCACAAATTCTGGTTCAGAGGCTGTCGATACAGCTCTTAAAATTGCTCTTGCATATCATCGAGCCAGAGGCGAGGGACATAGAACTAGACTGATTGGCAGAGAAAAGGGATATCATGGTGTTGGTTTTGGCGGGATTTCAGTAGGCGGTATGTCACCCAATCGCAAGATGTTTGGCGCAATGCTACCTGGAGTCGATCATCTGAAACATACTCATAATCTAGAGCACAATGCTTACTCAGTTGGTCAACCAAAATGGGGAGATCATCTTGCTGATCAGCTAACAGAAATATTAATGTTACATGATCCGTCTACTGTGGCGGCAGTCATTATGGAGCCCATCGCTGGTTCGGCTGGTGTTTATCTTCCACCTGTTGGTTACCTCAATCGAATCAGAGAAATATGTGATGAGTATGGAATTTTACTCATCCTTGATGAGGTCATTACCGGATTTGGCAGAACTGGAAGTAATTTTGGTTCAGATGCATTTGGTGTGACACCGGATATCATGACCATTGCAAAAGGGATGACGAGTGGAACAGTTCCGATGGGTGGGGTATTGGTTAAGGAAGAGATTTACGATACTTTCATGACTGGACCTGAGGATGCGATCGAGTTTTTTCACGGTTATACCTACTCAGGACATCCTTTGGCTGCAGCAGCAGGACTGGCAACACTCAAGGTTTATGAAGAAGAAGGGCTTTTTGAAAATGCTAGGAAACTGGCACCAGTTTTGGAAGAAGAGATCCATCAAATCAAAGGAACGAAACATGTGATTGATATCAGAAATTTTGGTTTATTGGGCGCAGTTGAACTGAATCCAATTGAAGGCAAGCCAACTGCAAGGGCGCTAAGTGTATTTAGAGAGTGTTATGACAGAGGCGTTCTGATCAGAACCACTGGTGACACAATTGCGATGTGCCCTCCATTTATTGCAACTGCCGATGATATTAGAAAAGTGGTGCATACTGTCAAAGAATCACTAGAAGCAATCGAATAAGAGCCAACTATGACATCAATTATTAATCATTGGATTAACGGTGAATTACAACCATCAGCATCTGAAAGATATGGTGATGTATTCAATCCTGCAACAGGAAAAGTCAGCGCCTCAGTCACAATGGGTAATTCTGATGATCTAGAAAAAGCAGTTGAATCTGCTTCAAAAGCATTTGAGACTTGGTCACAAACCTCTGTGACAAAACGTGCTCAGATTTTCTTCAAATACAAAGAGTTACTTGAATCAAATAGAGAAGAGCTAATAGATCTCATTACGGCAGAACATGGAAAAGTTGCTGCCGATGCTGCAGGATCTTTGCAGAGGGGCATTGAAGTCGTTGATTTTGTATGCGGCATCCCTCATTTGCTAAAAGGCGAATTCAGTGAGCAAGTTGGGACGGGAATCGATTGTTATTCTACGCGACAGCCAATCGGGGTTTGTTCAGGTGTAACACCATTTAATTTTCCTGCAATGGTACCGATGTGGATGTTTCCGATTGCCATTGCTTGTGGGAATACCTTTATCTTAAAACCTTCAGAAAAGGATCCATCATGCGCAATGAAACTTGCTGAACTTCTGCAAGAGGCTGGATTACCCAAAGGAGTCTTAAATGTATTAAATGGCGACAAGGAAATAGTCGATGCCATTTTAGATCACCCTTCAATTAAGACATTTAGTTTTGTTGGCTCAACTCCTGTAGCCCAATATGTGCATGAGAAAGCATCAGCCAATGGAAAGAGAGTCCAAGCATTGGGTGGAGCAAAGAATCATGCAATTGTTCTTGAGGATGCGTCGCTTGAGCAAACTGCGAATGCGATCATTGGAGCGGCATATGGATCAGCAGGAGAAAGATGCATGGCAATTTCAGTTGTGGTGGCTGTAGACAGTGTTGCTGATGAGCTCTGTGATCTTCTGACCAAAAAAGCTGAGTCACTGAAAATAGGTCCAGGAAATGAACCTGAAAATGAAATGGGGCCGCTCATAACTGATGATCATAAAAATAAAGTCATTGATTATATTCAACAAGGCGAAGACGCTGGGGCAACTGTATTATTAGATGGTCGTGATCATGAAGTCACAAGCAAACCCGGATTTTTCCTAGGCCCGACGCTCTTTGATCATGTTAATCCAGAGATGAGCATCTATAAAGAAGAAATCTTTGGTCCGGTTCTAGTTGTACTCAGAGTCAAAGATTTTAATGCTGCCATTAAATTAGCGAACGAGCACCAATTTGGAAACGGAGTCGCCATTTTCACCAATCAAGGCTCAAAGGCTAGAGAATTTGTTCATTCAGTCGAGGTTGGGATGGTTGGCATCAATGTCGCAATACCTGTGCCACTGTCTTTTTATACATTTGGTGGATGGAAAGATTCAATTTTTGGTTCATCCAATATTTATGGGATGGACGGAATTAGGTTTTTTACAAGAACGAAAACAGTTACAGCCAGATGGGTTGATGATGATGAATCAATTAATCTCTCAATGCCAACAGTTAAGTAGAAAGGAGTTTTGACATGTTGATTGGTGTACCAAAGGAAATTAAATCAGATGAATACAGAATTGGGCTAACTCCGGAGAGTGTTGAGATGCTAACTCAATCTGGGCATGAAGTCATGATTGAGCAAAATGCTGGATTAGGTATTGGTAAGGACAATAAAGCTTACGAAGATGCAGGTGCTGAGATTGTTCCGACAAGAGAAGAAATTTTTCAAAGAGCAGAAATGATCGTAAAGGTAAAAGAGCCTCAGCTTGATGAGTGTGCTTTATTGAGATCCGATCAAATTCTATTTACATATCTTCATTTGGCTCCAGATCCTGAGCAAGTCAAAGCACTTCTTGCCTCTGGCTGCAGGGCAATCGCTTATGAGTCAGTCAAAGCCGATGACGGATCATATCCATTGCTGACCCCAATGAGTGAAGTTGCT
>DMGO01000035.1:0-3015 GCA_003449795.1 Gammaproteobacteria bacterium
ATGGTATTTCCATCAAACCCGGGAACTGGTGTTATGCAGATGAAAACGGGATTCTGATTTCGAAAGAAAAGCTCGATATCTAATCAAGAACCAGAAATCTTGTCTTTCAACTGGTAAGGCAAATATGTCAAATAAAAAGCGAAAATAGCAGCTGGTATTAATCCAAGTATGTGAAAAGGTGCTGAAGGAAAGAGATTGATAATCGTATCACCATTGGGCTTATCTTTTAGATACCAAAAATTAGCGCCCTCTCCCAACAAATGATTCAAAATAAAGATAATCGCAGTCATTGCCAATGTGACCTTTACCACGAAAATAAAGTCTGCAAATTGAGGTCTTTCTTTTAAAACAAAAACAGGCATTCCCACACCGAGAAGAATCAAGCCGTGTCCATAGTAAAAATTAATGTACTCTGGATCTGGATAGCCATAAGTCAATGCCGGCGTTAAAAGAGCCATGCTTGCGGGTATGGTTCCCCAAAAAAGTGCACAATGAAAGAGCCTTTTATCATAACCCAATAGATAAAGACCAATTGCAAGTTTTGAGAAATCACACATATGAAGAGGAATGACCTCCTGCCAGGATAGATCAAAACTAACCGCATGGAGAAACTGCATAAAATAATGCGTAATCAGTAAGACCCCTATTGAAACTTTTGCATTCTTTTTTATTTCATTTGATTGATTGCTGACCCAATATAAAATCGCCGCAATGATCAAATAGGTAAGGATAATAGTAACTATATGTGGACCGCTGAATAATGAAAAAACTTGCATGTTATGACCTAATTTATAATCAAAACCCCAATATGTGAAATGATAACAACACTTGAAAGGATCAATCTCATTTGTTGGTAATACGTTTCATGATCAAAAGTTTTTAACTCATATAAATAAGCAATAAAGAATGATGAAAGAAGAGCGAGAATGAGGGAATCATCTTTATTGAAAACAAAGGAAAAGATAGCTGCACCAAAAAGAGGCAGAAAAAACAAAAGTATGGGGTAAGTTGGCTCTTTATTGCTTTGTATACTCAATGACCAGAAGCTGCCTGTAAGAAAAATATAAATCAACAAGCTGTATACAAAAAACCATTCAAACATGTTCTTGTTGTTCCCTTCATTGAGCAGCATCAATAATGGAAGAAAAATAAATGGAAGCAAACCAGAATATCCCAATAACTGAATCTTATGTTTATTAGACATAAAATGATTAAAAAATATCAATGGATGGATATGGAGCTTCATCGACAAGATTATTTTTCATAGAAACATCAAAAGCATTCTTGTTTTCTGAAAAAACAATCGACCGATACGCATCTTCATTGATCAAGTGCAATGCACATCCACCGTCTATGGCAATACAACTATCTATTTCTTGGTCATTGATCAACTTATGAACAGTTGGTCTTCTTTCTGGCTCTTCATCATAATGGGGACAACACACGTCATTTACAAAACCAAGACAACTCATGATTTTTAATTCTTCTGCCCAAGAATCAGTAATTCCAGATTCAAACCAACAAATAGCGCCTGCACTCACACCACACATAATGGTGCCTTTCTGATAAGCAATTTTAAGTAACTTATCTAATTTCCAATCTTTCCAAACGGCTAACATGCTCTTTGTGTTACCGCCCCCAACAAAAATGATGTCCTGATTTAAGATCAGGCTTTCTAAATCTGGAGTTCTTTTGAAGAAATCCAGATGAACTGGATAGCAATCAAACATGGAGAATGTAGAGTAATAACTTTCTTTGTATCCTTCATCATCCCCAGTTGCCGTGGGAATAAAACATACTTTTGGTTTATTTACATCAGATTGCTCTAGTATGTAATTCTCAATAATACCTTCGCTAGGGCTTCTCCCAAAACCTCCACCACCAATGGCAATGATTTGTCTCTTCAATTATTTTCTCCGGGAATATCTGATCAAATACCGAGGTATTTATAAGCCTCAGCAACTTTCTTTACTGCAATGACCATTGCGGCCATTCTAAAACTTTTAATTTTCCTATCTGAATGAAATGTTTCATGAATGGCATGATAGCCCTCTTTCATTTTCTCCTCTAAGCCTGACCGAACCAAGTCAATTTCGCTAGCGCCTTTGACAAATTCATCTTTCATTTCAGAAGGGAAAGAATTACTGGTCATCTTCTCCAATGCAGCAACAAGATTACTCTGTCTTTTTTCTTGATCTCTCTCTTGCATCAATCCATATCGCATCTTGGACAAATTTTTGACCCATTCGAAGTATGAGACAATGACTCCCCCCGAATTGGCATAGAAATCTGGAATAACAGTGACGCCATTTTTACGCAGTATCTTGTCTGCATCTGATGTCACAGGGCCATTACCTCCCTCAACAATGAGTCTTGCTTTAATTTTTCCAGCATTGCCTCTATGTATGACGCCTTCCGTAGCAGCAGGAATCAAAATGTCGCAATCTTTGCTAAGAAAATGTCCTCTCGCTGTTGAAAAACCATCAAAGCCTTCAAATGTTCTCTTTCTTATAAAATGTTTTTTTAGTTTCTGAATATCAATTCCTTTCTCATTCACAACTGAACCATTCCTCTCAATAACTGCAATGATCTTTGCTCCAGATTCATGTAAAAGTTCAGCTGCATGAAAGCCCACATTGCCAAATCCCTGAATGATCACCCTTTGATCTTCAATTTCTCTTCTGAGTTTTGTTTTTTTGCGATCTTTATCATTGTCTAAAAACTCAAGGATAGAATAAAAGACGCCTCTCCCTGTGGCTTCTGTTCTGCCATCCACACCACCCAGTGCAATTGGTTTTCCTGTGACAGAAGCCATGGCATCTATCTCGGTGGGATATAATCTTTTATACTCATCTGCCATCCATGCCATCACATTTTCATCTGTTCCCATATCTGGTCCTGGAACATTTTGAGAAGGATGAATGAGATCTCTTTTTGCCAGTTCATTGGTGAAACGTCTTGTGATTCTCTCTAGCTCATCTTGCTTCCAATGATTTGGATCAACAATCAATGCAC
>DMGO01000060.1:0-21364 GCA_003449795.1 Gammaproteobacteria bacterium
GGTTTCTTCTATCGATACCGTCACGGACCAGCAGGTGATCGACTCAATGAGTCTGGCATTCCATGAATTTGGAATCATTGTTGAGCCAGGTGGAGCAGCATCATTGGCTGCTGTACTTTCAGCGATTAAACAAAAAGCGGTTAATCCAGATGAAAATATTGTTGCGGTTTTGAGTGGAGGTAATATTTCCAAAGAACGCCATCGTAATCTTATTAATTAATGATTGATGTATCTTTTTATAAATCGTATCTTATGATGGTTTTTTGACAATAGTCTTAAGGTGACCCATAACATGAGCACAATACAAGTAAGAAATCCTAGAACAGGAGAGAATGATTACAGTTTCGAAGCAACATCAACCGATGAAATTTCAAGCATTGTTGATGAATTAAGAGGAAACCAAGCCGATTGGGCTGCAAAAACTGTCGATGAGAGGGCAGATGTTCTGGATCAATGGGCCAAAATGGTTGCTGAAAGTGATGAGCTTTTAAATGCTCTGGTCGCAGACACAGGCCGGTATTTTATTTGCACTGGTGAAGTTGCACAATTAACGAAGATGGTTCCTGGTTGGAGGGCAATAGGAAACAAAGTTTTTGCAGAGCAAGAACCACTTCAGTCATCTGTCCCAACTGTGACATATACCCATCAATATAAACCATTTGAGGTTGTAGGAATCATCGGGCCATGGAATTTCCCATTTTTAATTACACTGATTGATTTAATACCAGCACTGATGGCAGGGTCTGCTGTAATCATAAAGCCCAGTGAGATTACACCCAGGTTCATAAAGCCCATACAAGATATTATTCAAAAAATACCTGAGCTGCACAAAGTCTGCCGATTTGTTCAAGGCGGAGGGCAAACAGGTCAAGACTTAATTAATAACGTTGATGCACTTTGCTTTACCGGCAGTGTGAAAACAGGAAAATTAGTCTATGAAAGTGGTGCTAGAAACTTCATACCTGTCTATGCAGAGTTGGGCGGGAAAGACCCTGTTATAGTGACTGAAAATGCCGACCCTATTGATTCTGCTCGTATCATTCTAAGAGCATCTGTTCAAGCCACAGGGCAAGCATGCCAATCGATAGAAAGGGTTTATGTTCATCAATCAATTGCAGATCAATTTATTGAATCATTGGCTGATCAAGCCAGCAAGGTGACACTCAATTATCCCGATGTAAGAGAAGGTCATATCGGACCATTAATTTTCGATAAACAAGCGGACATCATTGCAGATCATTTAAATGATGCAGAAGAAAAGGGTGCAACAATAATGACTGGAGGAGAGATTGAAAATCATGGCGGCGGAAAATGGGTTAAGCCAACTGTCATTAAAGACGTTGATCATTCAATGAAAGTAATGACTGATGAGACATTTGGCCCTGTAATTCCTGTGATGACATATGAGAAAATCGAGGATGCCATTGAACTAGCAAATGACACCATCTATGGTCTTTCAGCTGCTGTTTTAGCAGGCAGTCATGAGGAGTCTTCAAATATTGCGAAGCATATTGATGCTGGCGCTGTCACAGTTCAAGACTGTGGAGCAACAACCTATGTTTTTGACGGTGAGAAAAACTGGTTCAAATATTCTGGTATTGGCGCATCCAGAATGGGCGAAATGGGTATGCTTAGATTCTTTAGGAAAAAAGTACTCTATGCTCAGCATGGTGAGACGCATGACATCAATGCGATGGGTGAGCGCTAGTCTCAAAACATAGACTTAGGATCGTTTCCATCAATTTCAGGATCGGGATCCTTGCCTTCCATAAATGGCCCCGTGATCATTTGATCATATGACATTCCAGGCCCAATCATTGGAAAAACCATTGCATCAGGATCAATCACAACCTCAAGAAATGCCGCCTTCTCAAAATTGATGAACCGCTCAATTGTTTCTTCTACTTTTGATTGATCGGTCAATTTTTCTGTAAACTGAAAGCCATCTGATTTTGCTGACATAATGAAGTCTTTTGTGTGAAGTGTTTTGTCACTTGCTGATAAGCGACCGCCGTAATAAAGTTTTTGCCATTGCTTTACCATCCCATCGCCTGAGTTATTTAGAAGCAGTACTTTGACTGGTAAGTCATAGTTTGTGATGGTTTCCAAGTCTCCCAAATTCATTCGTATGCTTCCATCTCCATCGATATCGATGACGGTTTTCTCTGGATGTGCAAATTGAGCACCAATTGCAGCAGGAATACCAAAGCCCATGGTTCCCATGCTCCCTGATGTAAGCCAAAGCCTCGGTTCTTTAAAGTCAAAATACTGAGCTGCCCACATTTGGTGCTGACCTACGCCAGTTGTGACAATCGCATTTCCTCTTGTAATTTTATTGATGCACTCAATGACATGTTCTGGCTGAATCAGTTTAGAAGATCGATTGAAGTTCAGAGGATATTTTGATTTTAATTTTTGGGTATGATGAACCCAATCATCAAAATTAAACTCAAGATTATTATTTTTTGCATGCTTTATGAGATCTTTTAATGCCAGAGATAGAAAACCAAGATGGGACCAAGTGGCATTCTTAACTTTATTAATTTCTGATGCATCGACATCAAAATGAGCAATCACTTTCGCCTTGGGTGCAAATTTATCAGGAACACCTGCAACACGATCATCAAAGCGAGAGCCGATTGCAATTAAGAAGTCACTTTCTTGAACAGCATAATTTGCATAAGGCGTCCCATGCATGCCTAACATATGTAGCGAAGAGTGATGTTGCGTATCAACCGCACCCAAGCCCATTAAAGTTGATACCGCAGGCAGATTAAAGTGATCAACAAATTCTCTGAGTTCCTCTGAAGCATTTGCAGAGATGACCCCTCCACCAAAATAGATGAGAGGTTTCTTTGAATTAGAGAGATGATCAAAAAATTCCGATGATTTTTCTTCACTCAGTCGAGATTCTTCAATGGCCAATATTCTATTGGCATAGGCAGCAATGTTGGCTTCCTCGTTATCTTCATCAGAGATTTCTGCAGTTTGTATGTCTTTTGGTATATCAACAACAACAGGGCCTGGCCTACCAGATGTTGCAACTTCAAATGCAGCCTTTAATGTCGCGGCCAACTTATTCTCATTTGTTATCAGAAAAACATGTTTAGCCACTGACCCCATTACGCTACTTATTGGCGCTTCTTGAAAAGCATCGCTACCAATTGCTGCTCTGCTGACTTGTCCGCATATGATGACCATAGGAATTGAATCAGCCATCGCATCCCTTACAGGCGTAAGAGTATTGGTTGCACCTGGACCTGATGTGACCATAACCACTCCTGGTTTACCTGTTGATCTTGCATACCCTGATGCCATAAAACCAGCACCTTGTTCATTTGAGGGAACAATCAATGGCATTTGATTTTTTGGGTTGGCCTCATTGTATTTGAAGACTTCATCATAGGTTGGCAAAATCGCTCCGCCGCTGTAACCAAAAATGGTTTCAACACCTTCTTTTGCAAGAACATCAATGATTATTTCTGAGCCTGTTTTCATTTTTTATATTTTATTATTTAAGCAGTAATATCTATAAAACATTACTCTTATATTTTTTCAAGGATGACACCATACTACAAAGATAAGTGAAAAGTAATAATCATAACTTTCTTCATTTGTTTGCATTAGTATGTACAATTCACTTCATCATAGGAAATTTAAGATAATCAATAAATGAAGCACACAATTGCAATTTTGGTACAGAATGAATCAGGTGCTCTAACACGGGTATCATCGATGTTTTCAACCAGAGGTTTTAACATCGATTCATTGAGTGTGGCACCCACTAAAGATTCAATGATCTCGAGATTGACCCTTGTCACTGATGTAAGTGATGAACAAATGGATCAAGTCGTAAAGCAGTTGTATAAATTGATCGATGTGATTGATGTTTTAGATATCACACCAATGGATCACATTGAAAGTGAGCTAATGATGGTTAAGCTTAAGATTTCAGAGGACAATCTGAGCTCAATAAAAACGATTTTCTATGATTATTCAGCTGAAATAATCAATGAAAAAGATGGGTTAACCATTGTTCAGATGCTTGCAGAGCCAAATGCAATTAATGATTTCCTAAAGTCGATTGAGAACTTGAGCGATCTCATTGCGATCGCTCGTTCTGGGCCTTTATCACTTGTTAAAGGCGATATTAATCTCAGTCTGTGAGGCTCAATGATCCTTGCATGATTGCATAGTGCCCAGGAAATGAGCAGAAAAACGTGTAGTTTTCACTCATTGAAAGGTCAGCGGTTGAGAATGTTACAGTTGTGGTTTCTCCTCCACCGATGATTTTCGAATAAGCGATCACTCTGGGATCGTTTTGAGGAACATAGTCATTGTCCAGACCGGCTGCACCTCCAGCTTGAGCTACGGGCATGAAGTCAGAAGACTTAGTAAGCACCCAGTTGTGGCCCATTATATTTGCTGGTAATTGGCCAGTATGATTGAGTGTAACTGTGATGGTTTCGCAAGCGGCACTGACCGTCATTGCTTTTGAATTAAACTGAAGCGCATCATTGCCTTCTATCACTTGTTCACAATCTCCGGCGATGGATTCCAAGCTCAGCGTTGAAACAAACAGTAAGATGAAAATGTTTATTATTTTCACTATTTTTCTCCTTATATCTTATTACCTGAGACTTCGTAGAGTGTTCTAAATCAGATCATATTTTTGATGAGCTCATCACCAAACTCGCTGCACTTTACAGGTGTAATATTTCCCATTAGCCTTGCAAAGTCATAGGTAACAGTTTTCTTTTGTATAGTTGTATCCATTGATTGAACGATGAGATCAGCTGCTTCTATCCAGCCCATATATCTCAGCATCATTTCACCTGATAGTATCACTGAACCAGGATTTACTTTATCTAGGTCTGTATATTTTGGAGCTGTACCATGAGTTGCCTCAAATACTGCATGGCCGGTGGCATTATTCATGTTTCCACCTGGCGCTATTCCAATTCCACCTACTTGCGCTGCTAGTGCATCAGACAAATAATCGCCATTGAGGTTCATTGTTGCGATGACATCAAATTCAGATGGCCTGGTAAGAACTTGTTGAAGTGTTATGTCAGCAATCGCGTCTTTAACCAAGATCGCTCCATTTTCGATGGCATCATTTTGTTCTTGATTGGCAGTATCTTCACCCTTTTCTGCTTTTGTTCTTTCCCATTGATCCCATGTATAAACATCATCACCATACTCTCTTTCGGCAAGTTCATAACCCCAGTTTCTGAAAGCACCTTCAGTGAATTTCATGATATTGCCTTTATGAACAAAGGTGACACTTTTTCTACCATTCTCTATTGCATAATCAAAAGCTGATCTTAGAAGCCTTTCAGAACCCTCAAGAGAAATCGGCTTGATTCCTATGCCTGAAGATTGAGGAAAACGAATTTTTGCATATTCTTCAGGAAATGATTCTTTAAAGAGTGATAGGAATTTTTCATTGGGCTCTGTTCCTTGTTCAAATTCAATTCCAGCATAAATGTCTTCGGTATTCTCTCTAAAAATGACCATATCGACATTTTCAGGATTCTTAATAGGAGAGGGCACCCCTTGATACCATCTAACAGGCCTCAGACAGACATATAAATCGAGTAATTGTCTAAGGGCTACATTCAAAGATCTCATTCCGCCTCCGATAGGAGTAGTAAGCGGACCTTTTATTGAAACCAGATATTCTCTGCACTTCTCAATGGTGTCATCTGGAAGCCAATTATTGAATTTATTGAATGCTTTTTCGCCTGCGTAAACCTCTAGCCAGTTTATCTTTCTTTCCCCTTCATATGCCTTTTCAACTGCTGCATCAAATACTCTGACTGATGCTTTCCAAATATCTGGACCGATTCCATCACCTTCAATAAACGGGATTATGGGTTCATTTGGGACTTGAAGTTTACCGTTATCCATCCGGATTTTTGAACCATTTTCTGACATACCTCTAATAACCTAGCTCATTATGTGTTCGTGCCACATTATGTATACTTTGGTTTTTGAATACAAGAGCTTCAGAGAATTAGTGTCTCTCAAGGAAGTCAAAAAGAATCTCACAAAAAGCAATTTTTTGCTCCTTTCCAGCTACAACATGAGCTACATCCTCCATCAAAACCCCCTCAGCATTCGGTATGCCTTCTTCAAGTGGCAATGTGGTTCTTGGACCTGTCACGAGATCTTTGCCAGCATGGATAATCAAAGTTGGTGCAGAGATCTCATTTAATCTGTCTTTGACATCATGATTTATGCAAGCCTCAACCAGCCTTGCATGTGTTTCATAATTTCCATTGAGTTCCTTCCACCCAGCATTTGGACCCAATAATTTTTCTCTGTTTTCATTGTAATATTCTGGTAGAAAAGAATAGATCGAAACTTTTTCCTGAAACGTCAGAAAACCTGAATCACGATGCACATCTCTGAATAATTTCAACTGATCATAAAGATAAGTATCGCAATATGCCCACGCGCCCATGTTGACCATGCTTCTAACCAGATCTGGTCGATTGATCGCTATTTCCTGTGCAACGCAGCAACCCATGCCGACCAATCCAATGAGGTGCACATTGCTCCATCCCAGATGATCCAAGAGGCCAGTCAAATCGTCAGCATGCATTCTCATTGATGGTTTAATACTGGGATCATCAGTGGAATCAGCAATTCCTCTGTAGTCAAAAACTAAAACTTGATATTTATCGGTCAATCCTCTTGCCAAGAGTCCTTCATTGCCATGACAAAATGTTCCCCATCCACCCATGCAAACTGCTGGATCTCCTTCACCATGTATTTCATAGTACATTTCATGATTATTTATATTGATACTTGGCATATTAGCTCCTGAATTTTATTCACTTAAAAATTATATAGACTGCCATCTGGCTGTTCTATTACTTTCTTTGCCAAATACTGTTAGTCTGACAGTGAAAAAATGAAATAGGGGATCACTCATTAATAGCAAAGAGACAAAGACAATAATGGAGTTTCTCAGTGAGAATCCTGATGTAGATGTCAGTGCTGCATGGGAACGTTGTTGGGGTATTCAAACCAAGATAATCGAAAGGGTAAAGGCTCGATATGATGTAATAAGACACCCATCATGTGATGGGAGAGAGTATTTTGTTTCAGATGAACACGAAGTTCATGGGAAAATGGAGGGTTCATTCAATTCATATACAGGTGATGAAGTCGATTGGTTGGTTCACTCTTGGATCGGAAATAGACAAAAAAGCATTTTGGATATCAATGCTACAGTTTTTTTAGGCCAAATGAATCAAGTCCCACACTTAACAATTATTTTTGGAACAATACCCAGATTATATTTTTATGCGGAATATACTCCCAGAATGGATTTGAGAACCAATCCAGATTATGTATCTAAGTACTATGAGCCAGTGAATCAAGATTTTTTGGAATTTCGAGCCAATCAGGATTGGACTCGTTTTGTTAGTCACGGAACTTATTTAAGATCGCTTATGTCTCCGATCTGTGTAAGCTCCCATGCAGAACTCAATGATGCAAATATTGATTATTGTGAAGATTATTTAGAGAAATTTATTCAGCGTTGGTTTGATTGGCTAGATGAAGCTGAAGAATTGCCAATAGAGAGAAGAGATGAGCAACAAAAATATGATTATGCAGTGAGAGAATTGGGGTACAGAAATGACCCAATGAATATACTCCCTATCCAAGTATTTGGAGAAGAGGAAGCAAATCGAATGCTAGAGATGCGAATTGGTACTGAGCAAATTGCTCAAACAAAAGATAGATGGAATCAATGACTCATATGACTAAAGCACTATTGATTGATGATGATCAAAAGCTTGGCGATTTATTAAAGAATTATCTGAAATCTTTTGAAATCGAATTATCCGTTGTCAATGACCCAAGAAAAGCAATTGAAACCATAAACAGAAAAGATCCAGACCTGTTGATACTTGATGTGATGATGCCACATATTAATGGATTTGAGCTCTGTAAAATGATCAGACAAGAATCTGATAAGCCAATCATTATTTTGAGCGCGAGAGGAGAGGCTGATGATAAGATCAAAGGAATTGATTTAGGTGCTGATGATTATTTATCCAAACCGTTTGAGGCAAGAGAATTGGTCGCAAGAGTCCATAGTCTTCTTAGAAGAACGCAAAAGGGCTCAACATTTGGATCAGATCAAATTTTTCAAATTGACCAACAGAGACTTGAAGTTTCCCTCAATGGGAATGTTTTAGACTTGACCACCAAAGAGTTTGAGCTCATGGATCTATTCATAAAGAACCCAGGAATGATTTTTTCCAGAGATGAAATCATCAAGGAAATCAAAGGCATTGATGCTCATTTATTCTCAAGATCGATTGATATTCTCATTTCAAGATTGAGACATAAGATCGAAGACGACCCAAAAGAGCCAAAATTAATAAAGACCATATGGGGAAAGGGCTATATGTTTGTCGATACTAGGTAGATGAGGCATGTTTCAGCGGATTAACTCACTTTCGATCAAGCTATTTGGAGTGTTCTTAATCACTGGCATCGCATATTTTTATCTTCTTGATTTTGGCGTCAGGTCTTTGATTTTGAATGAAGAGGTAAGAGATACGCTGGATTACTATCAAACCAGCTATTTAGGCAATTTAATGGAGGATCTTGGTTATCCACCAAATGCTCAAACCGCCGCTAAAATTACAGAAGATATGCCTTTTGATATTTTGATTACAGGGGGTGGTTTTGAGTGGAGTTCAACCGATAAGTTTCCAAATACAGATGAAATTGATTTTCAGCCAAGCAGATGGGATAGCATCAAAATAAATAATGGAAATGATCAAGCTCCAAAAATAGTTGAAGATTCAAAATTTGCCAGATACCAATACAGAACCTACTTTCAAATTCCATATGGCGAATACATCATCACTATGGTCAATCCAAAGGTTTCGATTGAAGCTGGACCGACATATCTATTCGAGGCAATTGCTTTGATCAGTCTTTCGATTCTCCTGTTAACCTTCCTTCTTGTAAAGAGAATGATCAATCCCATTCAAAATATTCAACAAGCTGCGACCAAGATTGGACAGGGAGATTTGAAACATAGAATAAATGTAAGCAGAGAGGATGAACTGGGTGTTTTAGCTAAGGAAATCAACTTTCTTGCTGACAATGTTGTCGAAATGCTGGAAGCGAAACAACGATTAAACATGGGTGTCAGCCATGAACTGAGGTCTCCGCTGACAAGAGCCAAGCTTCAAGTCGAAATGCTCAATGATCCAATCAAGCGAGAAAATTTATTGGATGAAATACAGGCCATGGAAAGCATCATATCCACGCTACTAGAAAGTGAAGCGATCAATTATGGGCACAAGAAATTAGATCTGGGGATTGTTGATATTCATAAAACAATAGAGGACTTAATCTCCACTTCTCAGTTTCTTGAGGGCATAAAAATTCGGTTTGACTTTTGTGAAGAGATCACAATTGATGCTGATCCAATATTATTTCAAGTGATGTTAAAGAATATACTAGAGAACGCCTCAAGATATACGTCAGACAAGAAAAAGCAGATCGATGTTGAGACTCATCAAGATGATCATTCCATTGAGATAACAATAAGAGACTATGGTCCTGGATTAAATATGAAGGATATTGAGAAGGTTTTTGAGCCTTTTTACAGAGCAGAGGAGTCAAGAAGCAGGAATAGCGGCGGTTATGGTTTGGGCTTATATCTCACAAAGCAAATAGTTGATGCACATGGCGGTCAAATCTCAATTCGAAATCATGAAAACAATGGCGCTGAGGTTCGCGTTATTTTACCTACTGAACAGAGTTGATTCTTTTTACTTTCTCCTTATAGAAAAATGAATAAATCTATGCTCTAATCGGCGTAGATTTTTTAGGAGAAGTCATGCCAAAAATACATGTTATTGACAGCGAAGGTGAAGAGCATACAGTTGAGGGACAGGTTGGTCTCTCTCTAATGGAAAGCCTGAGAGATTTAGATAATGGAGTGCTCGCATTGTGCGGAGGTATGTGCTCTTGTGCGACATGTCATTGTTATATTGAGGAATCATGGTCAACCAAACTAGTAGAGCGTAGCGATGATGAGCAAGAGCTATTGGAGGACCTCGACTCTTTTAAGGAAGAGCAATCGCGATTGTCCTGCCAGGTCGAATTTTCAAATGAAATGGATGGGATAAGGGTTGAAATTGCACCAGATGAATAAGGAAATTAAATGATTACAGTTTTTCATGCGGCCGGAAGTCGATCGGTCAGAATTATTTGGCTTCTTGAAGAGTTAGGGCTGGATTACGAGCTAGAAGTTATAAAAAGGGGAGAGATCAACGAGGCTTTCTTAGAAGCAAGTCCATTTACAAAATTGCCAACGATCAAAGATGACGACATTGTGATGTCAGAATCTGTTGCAATCGTCCAGTACATACTACAGAGATATGGAGAAGGAAGATTGGAGCCTGATCATGACTCTAAGGAATATGCTGAATATCTCCAATGGCTTAATTTTGGCGAATCTGTATTGATTGATCCGATCGTGTCCATTCTGATTAATAAGGTATTCAGGCCAGAGGAGCATCGACATGAATATTCCATTCAAAGTGCTGAAAAGTCTTTTGAAAAGATTATCAAAACATTGAATTCAATCATGGAAGGCAGGACTTATATCATGGGAGATGATTTTACAGCTGCTGATATCATCAATGGGTATACTTTGAGACTGGCAAATAATTTACAATTATTATCAGGTGAGCCTGGAACGGAAAATGTGGTTAATTATTTTAAAACCATGGAGAGCCGGTACGCTTACCAAAAAGCAATATCCGATACTAAATCTTAGGCCATTGATTAGACCAAGGTTTAGCTAGTTCAAGCTCCAATGCGAGCCCCAATAATTCCTCTTCATTCCCGAAGTTTGCATGAATGTGAGTTCCAATCGGCAAACCTGATGATGACCAGTGTAAGGGCAATGAAATTGCTGGGTCTCCAGTAACATTGGCAAGGGGCGTGAATGTGATGAAGTTCAGAGATCTTTCAAGCAAGGTATCAAAATCTATATCAGGCGCCATTGACCCGATTCTTGGTGCGATTGTTTGCGTGACAGGAGAGAGAATGAAATCAAAAGAATTAAAGAGTTCTCGAGTTTTTATGGTGTCTTCTTGAAGTCTCAAGACCGCACGTTCAACGTGACCTTCGGGCTGATTTTCAAACCAATTTCCCAAATCCAATGTCCAGGGTTCAAGTAGAGAATCTATGGGTGTTTTTTTGGACACAAAATTTTGTTGCGCCAAATCAATGATTCCTTTTGCCCCATAAGCCCAAATTGTTAAAAATGAATTTGTGAATTGATCACCGTTGATGAAGGGTTTTATCTCTTCCACTTGGTGACCAAGGTTTTGGCAGATCAGAGCCGAATTCTCGATTGCATTTTTGACCTCAGGCTCAGCTTCTTGTCCGAGCATATTAGTCGTGATCATTCCGATTCTGAATCGTTTTTCTTTTGGATAGATATTCGCAGGCACTGGCCTCAGTTTAGGATTATTCAGAGATTGCATATGCTGAAGCGCAGTGATTGAATCCCTGACACTTCTTGTATGAACAAATCTCACGCTCAGATCAACCGGACGATTTGGTTGCGCGTCATCAATCGTTCTATGGATGGTGGGCTTCAACCCCACGATTCCGCAACAGGAAGCTGGGACACGAATTGATCCCCCTCCATCAGATGCTGAGGCAATAGAGACCATTCCAGATGCGACTGCAGCAGCAGAACCACCACTGGAACCGCCTGGAGAGTGATCCGTATTCCATGGATTTCTTGCAGGACCTAGAAGCAGAGATTCAGTTACTCCCAGAAGTCCAAACTCAGGTGTATTGGTTTTGCCAAGTGAAATTAGTCCCATATCAAATGCAGCCTGGACATTGGAGGAATTTTTATTGGCAATGCGATTTGCAAACATGCGAGAACCGCCTGTAGCTCTTACACCTTTATGATTAAGGAGATCCTTGATGAGGTAGGGAACGCCAGGAAAAGGTCCTTTCCCATCATGATTTTTTGCAGCCAATAATGCTTCATCGAAAGATTTGGTGACCACTGCATTCAAATATCCGTCCACAGCTTCAATTCTATTGATGGCAGACATCACCATTTCTTCAATGGAAACCTCTCCTTTTCTGATAAGTTCCGCCTGTTCGGTTGCATCCATCATGAAGAAAGGATCATTTTCTGCAAGTATCTTTTGGATGGAAACAAGATTAGATAGCCCAAGGGCCAATCCTGACTTGAGCAGCATTCTTTTCGACTTATTTGGCATGGTCATGTTCAGATCAGCTCGTGCACATTTTCAGGTGGTCTGCCTATGATTGCCGATGATTCATTGTAGACGATTGGGCGCTCAATCAGAATTGGGTGCTCAATCATCATTGAGATCAAATCATCTTCTGAAATGCTCGATAAATCAATGTTCAACTCTTTGATGATTGACTCATTTTTTCTAACCAGATCAGAAGCTTTCATGCCCAACTTCTTAAGCAATGAGCTTAATTCAGATGCACTAGGCGGATGCTGAAGATAGAGAATTATTTCTACTTCAATATTCTGGCTTTCAATTATTTCCAATGTCTTCCTTGACTTGCTGCATCTTGGATTGTGAAAAATTGATAAAGCCATCAAATGTTACATCCTTTGTGCGCCATCAAGATCAACACATCTGCCTGAGTAGTAATCATTCATAAAGATAAACTCTGCTGCTTGAGCAACTTCATCAGGCTCTCCAATTCTGCCCACAGGAACCATTTTTGATAGCTTTTCTTTAACATTGTCTGGCATCCCTGCAACCATCTCTGTATTGATAAATCCTGGAGCGATTGAGTTTACTCTAATGCCATACTTTGATAGCTCCTTCGCCCATACAACTGCCATAGATTGAACACCCGCCTTTGTTGCTGAGTAATTTGTTTGACCAAAATTTCCGTGCCTAGCAACACTCGAAATATTAATGATCACACCACCTTGCCCGCCTTCAATCATGTGTTGAGCAGCCTCTCTGCCACACAAAAATACACCAGTTAGATTGATATCTATTACTGCTTGCCATTCCTCTAGAGACATTCTTTTAACAAACTCTCCATCCTTGAATTTTACCAATAGGCCGTCTCGAGTTATGCCTGCATTATTGATTGATCCGACCAATGGACCCATTTGATTAATCACTTCCGCATAGGCATTGGCAACATCATCTTCTTTTGTCATATCGCCTGAAACGCACATAGCTTCCGCGCCAGCTTTCTCACATGCTGATGCAGTATCTGCAATGCTGTCCTTATCTAGATCGATCAGTCCCAATTTGCAGTTATGCGTAGCCAGTCTTTTTGCCATTGCAGCCCCAAGTCCACGAGCTGCTCCAGTGATAATAATTGTCTTATCTTTTATATCCATAACTTCCTCATATATGTATTTTAAAAAAATATAGACTGTGAATTGTAACTGAAAATCTAAGCAATTGAATCATGAATATTCATTCAAGAAATTGAGTAAATTTAGAGATTTCTGTAAACTATGAGGTAATATTTTTTCTTAAAAATTACCATCAATTAAATTATAAGGTGAGCAATGACTGACGCGTATATTTTTGACCATGTAAGAAGCCCAAGAGGAAGAGGAAAGTCCGATGGTTCTTTGCATGAAGTAACCCCAGTAGAATTACTTTCCCAAGTTTTGGGATCCCTAAGAGATAGAAATGAGCTGGATACAAGCCGTGTTGATGATGTCATCATGGGAGTGGTCCATAATCAAGGCGAGCAAGCATCTAATCCAGCAAGAGTGGCTGCAATTCATGCTGGGTATGCAGAAGAGGCTGCAGGAAAACAGTTGAATCGTTTTTGTGCATCTGGACTTGAAGCAGTAAATTCTGCTGCTGCACAAGTCATGTCAGGTATGTCAGATCTTTGTATTGGTGGTGGTTTAGAATCCATGTCAAGGGTTCCTATGGATACAGTCGGTGGTGCTTTAGCAGTTGACCCACAGGTTGCCTATGGCAGCTATTTTGTTCCACAAGGCATCAGTGCTGATCTCATAGCTTCAAAGTATGGTTTCACTAGGGAGGATGTTGACTCGTATGCAGTGGAGAGTCAACGGAGGGCATCACATGCCAGAGACGAGGGCTATTTCAAAAACTCCATTGTTCCAATCAAAGATAGTCTAGGAGAAACCTTGCTGGACCATGATGAATGCATTAGAACTGGAACGACGGTTGACGATTTGGCAAAACTGAATCCATCTTTTCAACAAATTGGTGATTTTGGATTCAATGATGTTGCGATTCAGAGATATCCTGAAGTTGCAAAAATAGACCACGTTCATCATGCAGGAAATTCAAGCCAAATTGTCGATGGAGCGAGTGCTGTTTTGGTAGGCACTAAAGAAGTCGGCGAGGAGCTAGGGC
This sequence comes from Gammaproteobacteria bacterium, assembly GCA_003449795.1. Taxonomy (GTDB): domain Bacteria; phylum Pseudomonadota; class Gammaproteobacteria; order Steroidobacterales; family UBA11654; genus CACPJA01. Next base: position 14,433 of record DMGO01000060.1, read on the forward strand.
TTACTCCAAGAGCAAAAATAGTTGGGTTTGCATCAACAGGATCTGAACCAACCATCATGTTGACTGGACCAGCACCATCGGCTGAGAAAGTGTTAAAAAGATGTGGCATGAACACAGATGACATTGATTTATTTGAGCTCAATGAAGCCTTTGCCGTTGTTGTGCTTCACTATATGAAAGAAATGGGTATCGAACACGATGAGATCAATGTTAATGGTGGAGCAATTGCCATGGGACATCCACTTGGTGCAACGGGTGGTATGGTATTGGGAACGCTGATTGATGAAATTGAGAGAAGAGATCTCAGCACGGGACTGGTGAACTTATGTATTGGAGGTGGCATGGGCACCTCAACAATCATTGAACGCGTTTAATCTAATTGAGAAGGAATAAGAATGAGCAAGAATATTAAAATGAACATTGATCAAGATGGCATAGCTGTCATTGAGATTGACGTTCAAGATCGACCAATGAATGTCATCACGGTTGATTTTGCCGATGACTTTAAAAATTGTGTTGAACAAGTCCTTGGCGATGAAAAAATCATTGGTGCAGTTGTCACTTCAGCAAAAAATGATTTCATGGCTGGTGCTGACCTTAAGACCATGTTACCAAGCTTAATTGGACTCGGTGATGCCTCTGCCATGGCAGAGAGAGTGATTGAGAGTCACAAGGTGAACCGCGCTATGGAAACTGGAGGCAAGCCATTTGTTGCTGCAATCAATGGCACGGCTTTAGGCGGAGGGCTTGAAATTACACTCTCATGCCACCACAGAATTGCAGCTGACAGAAAAGATGCTGTGCTCGGTTTACCAGAAGTCATGGTTGGTTTATTGCCTGGCGGTGGAGGAACCCAAAGACTTCCGCGGATTATTGGAATACAGCCTGCTTTAGAGCTTATGACACAAGGGAAACATCTCAAGCCACAACAGGCGATGGCAATGGGTATTGTTAATGAACTGGCAGCTCCGGATGAATTATTAAGCAAAGCGAAGCAGTGGATATTGGATGGCGGAAAAGCCGTTCAGCCTTGGGATAAAAAAGGATTTAAAGTTCCAGGTGGATTTGACCCAAATACCAAAGGGACAATTCAGATGTTCTCAGTGGTAAACGCCATGGTTGCAAAAAATACAAACCATAATTACCCAGCTCCAATTTCTATTGTTTCTTCAGTATATGAAGGTTGTTTGCTTCCAATAGACAAAGGGCTCGAGATTGAGGCCAAGTATTTTGTAGGTCTTCTCATGGACCCGGTTTCCGGGAATATGATCAGAAGTCTTTTTAATAATAAACAATCTGCAGATAAACTCAGAGCGCGCCCTGATGGGGTAGAAAAACATACCGTTAAAACTCTGGGTATGCTTGGGGCAGGAATGATGGGAGCAGGCATTGCTTTGGTCAGCGCAAGAGCTGGGATGAAAGTCTATCTTCTTGACTCATCGCTTGAGAGTGCTGAGAAGGGCAAGGCTTATTCAGAGAAATATTTCCAAAAGAGTGTTGCCAGAAAGAAAATGACTGAGGAGAAGAAAGCTGCAATTCTGGATAATATCATTCCAACAATTGACTATAGCGATCTAAAGGATTGTGACTTAATCATAGAAGCAGTTTTTGAAAACAGAGAAATCAAGGCTGATGTGACACAAAAAACTGAAGCAGTCATCGGAGAAGATATTGTTTTTGCTTCAAATACTTCAACGCTTCCGATATCGGGGCTCGCAGAGTCATCCGGAAGGCCTCATAACTTTATCGGTATGCACTTCTTTTCTCCTGTCGAAAGAATGCCATTGGTCGAAATGATCATGGGCGAACAATCTTCTGATGAAGCTTTGGCAAAGTCTTTGGATTACATTGCTCAAATTAAGAAAACACCGATAGTGGTGAATGATAGTCGTGGTTTCTATACGTCTAGAGTATTCAGCACCTCTTGTAATGAAGCCAATGAGATGATCAAAGAAGGGGTTAATCCTGCATTGATTGAGAATGCTGCAAGACATGCTGGTTATCCAGTTGGGCCTATCGCTGTTCAGGATGAGACAACCATTGATCTCTCAATTAAGATTCATAATCAATCGATTGAAGATTTAGGTGATGAATATAAACCAATGTCTTCAATTGATGTGATGCAAAAGATGTATGATCTTGGCAGATTGGGTAAGAGATTTGGAGGTGGTTTCTATGAGTACCCAGAGGGAGGCAAGAAATTCTTATGGCCAGGCTTAGCAGATATCTATCCGGTCAAGGAAGAGCAGCCTGATATTCAGGAAATCAAAGATCGGCTGATGACCGTTCAGTCACTTGATGCATATCGTTGCCTTGATGAGAATGTCCTAACCACACCAGATGATGGTGATTTGGGTTCCATCTTTGCATGGGGATTTCCTCCATGGACTGGTGGAGTATTCTCATATATTGATATGGTCGGTATTGAAAAGTTTGTCACTAGATGTGATGACTACTGTGAACGTTTCGGTGAACGATTTGAAGTTCCTGATAGTTTAAGAAAAATGGCAGACAAAAAAGAAAAATTCTATCCATAGAGGATTTTTAATAAGGTTTATCGTCCATGGTGACCACTGATCAAAACTGATGAATTCAGAAGAAGTAATTAGTCAATTATGCCATGTCATTGGCGCTGATTCCGTTATTACAGACAATAAGGAAAGAGAATATTTCTCTATGGATGTTTTTGATATTGATGAGGTTGCAGATCTAGTCATTCAACCCAGTTCGAAAGATCAAATATCAGACGCGTTAAAAATATTATCAAAATCTGATTATGAGATTATCCCAAGGGGTGGCGGTATGTCATATACAGGAGGTTATACGCCTTCAACTAAAAGATCTGCAATTATTGATACATCCTTGTTGAACCAAATCATTGAAATCAATCCTGATGATATGTACATCACTGTAGAGGCTGGATGCACGTGGAAGAAAATCTACGAATCACTCAAACCCATGGGTTTGCGACTGCCTTTTTTTGGAACGAATTCGGGTTCTATGGCAACAGTTGGGGGTGGATTATCCAATGGAGCACTTTTTTTTGGCACAGGCAAATATGGATCTGCTGCTGATAATGTATTGGGTATGGAGATTATCATTGCTGATGGCACGCTGATTAAAACTGGCCAGAATGCATTTGCAAATGCAAAGCCTCATCACAGAACATATGGACCAGATACGACCGGTTTGTTTTGTCATGATGCAGGTTCATTGGGAATAAAGGTACAGGCAACATTTCCATTGATTTACTGGCCTAAATGCTTGGGTTATTTGTCATTTGCATATAAATCGCTCGATGACGCAGTTGCTGCATTGTCATCTATATCTAAATCAGGATTAACCGAAGAATGTTACGTATTGGATCCAAGTTCTGCAGGAAATCTAACCGATGTTTCCAATGTTGATGGTGCAAAATCAGTCATTAAAGTTTTAAAAGAGCAGTCATCCTTGATCGAAGGGTTTAAGGAGGCATTTAAAATGGCTTTTACAGGAAGAGATGTAATCCCAGAAGATGCATATTCTTTGCATATGGTCATCTCCAACCATTCCCAAGATGCTCTTCGCTATGATCTAAAAGAAGCGACAATGATCGCTCAAAAAAATAACGGAGAATCAATTCCCAACACTGTACCAAAAGCGACAAGAGCAGATCCTTTTCCTCCCATGAATGGAATTTTGGGACATGCTGGTGAGCGGTGGGCTGCATTGAATGCCAAAGTCCCTCATTCAGATGCATTGAAAATAAATCAAGAGATCATAAGACTCATGGACCGATATAAAGACAGGATGGAGAAATGCGGTGTTTGGTATACGCTACTAAATATTGGGATCCAGCAGCATTCCTATTCAATTGAGCCTGTATTGCGATGGCTCGATGAATGGACTGAACTTCATAAAAGGACTGCTGAATCTTCTTTTTTATCAGGCTTTGAGGAACCGAAGCCCAATATAGAAGCAAGGGAATTGGTCTATGAAATTCGGAAAGAGATCATCGGGTATTTTGCTTCAATTGGAGCTGCCTCAAATCAAATAGGGCGTGCTTATGACTACATGGGTTATCTTTACAAGCCGTCTAAAGATTTACTGATGAATATTAAAAGCAATGTTGACCCAAAAAATAAAATGAATACTGGAGCACTTGGCATCAGTGAAGATTTCTGGAATGATCATAAAAAAATTTAGTAAAAGTCATGTCAAAGAAACTCATTAATCAAGAAAGAGCTGAAGAAATACTTGAACGAGAAAATATTGATGGGTTAGTCGTCACTTCCCCAATAAATTTCTACTATGTATCCGGTTATTGGGCCTTGTACTATACTCCACTTGGATTTGATTCTTGCTACTTTTCCGTGATGCCAAAAGATAACACCAAGCCACCTGGGATTGTCATTCCAGCATTAGAGGTCAGAAGATTAGAGACGATGGGCAAACCTTGGATTGAGAACATTGTTTTGTATTCAGCAAAAGGAGACGGTGATTTATTTGATGATGATTTTCCAAAAGGACAAGATTATAAGGGCTGGCCTGTTGACCCTTCAGCATCATTGAATCCTCTTGAGGAAAAATGGAAGTCAATCATCCATGAATATAGAGATAGTTACTCAGAAAATTCAATCCAAGCCCTCATTCGTGCAATCAAAACAGCGGATTTGGATGGGAAGAAAGTTTTGATTGATGATCTAAGAATTGAAAAATGGCTATCCGAAGAGAAAGGTGTTGATATCGATTGTATATTCATGCCTGAGTTATTCAATGAGATCAGGATGGTCAAAACAGAGAATGAAATTGAGATCATGAGAGAGGCTGCAATCATTAATGAGCAATCAATGCTCGCAGCCATTGATTTTATGAGCGAAGGCACTACTTGGGAGGAATTAGAAAACTTCTATATGTCAGAAATGGCTAAGAGAGGAGGAAGAGGCGTTTATATGATGTGTGGTGTGGGTGAGTTACCCAACGGGGCTTGCGAAAAAGGTGAGCCAATTATGTTTGATGCGCTGGGTCAGTACAAAAGATATCACGGGGATTTTGGGAGGTGTGCGGTCATTGGGAATCCCAGTCAACTCCATATTGAGCGTCATCAAGCTATTTTAGAGGGATGGGAAAAAGCCAAAGGATTTCTAAAACCTGGCAGTACATATGATGAGATATCAGAAGAAGTTGGTAACCATATCAGATCATTGGGTTTTGATTCTTTCAGGAATCCAGTTGTGCATGGTTTAGGACTAGAGCATACCGATGATCCTAAAAATATTGGCACACAACCTGGTGTTAAGGTCAGTCAAACATTAGAAAAAAATATGGTCATCAATATCGACATGCCTTTTACAGAGATTGGCTGGGGATCGGTGCATATGGAAGATACTATTCTGATAACAGATGATGGTTTTGAGAGGCTTTCTTCGGCTGACTTTGACCTTAGATCTACATGAGCTCAATCATTGCACCCAATGGCAGCCCGCTTAACACAGCCATTATTGGTGTTGATAACTTAGAGCAATCAATAAAGTTTTATCGAGATTTAATTGGATTATCGGTAAGCGATACTTTTGATTGGAGCGGCAAAGATTTTGAAAACATTTGGCACATGCCTTCAGGATCATATGCATGCGGATCTTTTTGCGAACTAAAAGGCTGCAATGTAGGCAGAGTTTTGCTTCTTGATTTCAAGGTAAAAAATAAGAAGCTGATTAGGCCAAAAAATACCTCTCGTGCATATGGACTCTTTAATCTAAATTTTTATACAGACGATATCGAATCAGATACAAAAAAATTTGAAGACAAAGGTTATCAAATTTGGTCCAAGCCAACTTATTATGAAATGTCAGAAGGACAAGGTTCACCAACTGAGGTTATATTTGATGGGCCCGATAATGTTGCTATCAACTTAGTTGAATTGACAGACGATGATCCTACATCAAAAGTGGGTCAAATGAAGATCTACACTCAGCAACATGGACGTACGCCAACTGGATTAACACCTGTTGTTACATCTGCACATACGACAAGAAATATTGATCTTGCGGTTGAGTTTCATAGAAAGGTTTTACAAAATGAACTATTGATTGATGAAATTTTATCAAGCGAAGAACAGAATGATTTTCTTCAGCTACCAAACGATGCCAAAACAGCAGTCAAATTTATGCAGGGCAATCACATGTTTGGAAAAGTTGCTTTATCCCAGCCCATGAATTATGAGTGTCATGATATGGTTCCTTATGGCATCGCACCCAATATTGGTTATATTGCCCAAGCATTTGAGGTTAATGATCTCGGGATTTCAGAAAATGCAATGACAGAATTAAACTGTGAAATATATAAACAAAGACAATTAGTTGATTTTCCAGGATTGGGAAAAGTTGAAATTATAATAGTCAGAAGTCCAGGATCAGGTGCATTGCAACTCATTTTTCAGCAAATGCTTCTATAAAAAACGGATTAAATTCTTTATTGTCTTTACGGAAATTGACAGCATCCTGTCGATTGTTTAACCTATGTTCACTCTAAAATATTGATTACAACTAAGGGGAAAAATATGGCCAATCAAATGGGCGATGCATCTGGAGGAAGACCTTCAGGAAAAGGTAAGCCTCTCAATTCCATAGAGCATAAAACATCCAAACCCACTAAGGCATGGATCAAAAAGGAATTAGCTCAGCAGCAAAAAAGATTCAAACAAATTTTGCAAAATATGGAAGACCTGACACCAAAGAGGAATAAATGGTACGCAGATTTTTTAGAAACAGTTTCTACTCGTGGAACCAACATTGATGGTGATACTAGAGTAGTTGTGGCGAAAGAAAATCTACCTAAGCCACCAAGAAGAAAACATAAAGTCACTTACGAGGCAAAAGACCTCAAAGGCTTTGATCATTAATTTTTTAAAAGGGGAAAGAAATGCCTAGACCACATATTGAGCCTTATGACGA